>NZ_JBFNXI010000058.1:0-17959 GCF_040812445.1 Lentibacillus sp. L22
GATCTCTAGTTTAAGCAAACCATTTCTGGAAAGGTTCCATCTTATTTTACGAAAATAACCCAGGGCTAAGCTTCATTTATCTTTTTGGTTAGAAGTATGAATAATTCAGGATACAATCTCGATAAGGATTCTACAGGGATAAAACTGGTTTTTTATTGTTTTTCCATTTGCTGTTATGCTGTACATAATGTCATACTTTAATTGATATGAGAGCCTAATTCATAGGGGGAATTTTGCATCCAACCGATGATGTAGATAGGGTAAGGTAAAAATGCGCTGCTATCTCTTACCATGGCAGTATCCGGCTCACAAGGCTTAGGAGGCAATTATACCCGGGACATTTGGTAGGTCCTCATCATAATCATGAAATAGTTTATCGACAGATTCCATTTTTTCATCAGTTTTAACAATAATACCTTGTTTTGTTGTCCTATAGGTGGCTAAGCTCTTTCATCCTCTTTAAAAATGCGACCTAAGTTCATCCCCTGTTAAATGTTTCCCTGATAAAACCAAACCTTTGGAATCATTATTTATTTTCAATATAACGGATAATATTGTGTACTTTGTTAGTTATCACCATCTTGCCGTATTATTACTGGCATTTTTTCTTGCTCTTGTGGTACATGATTAGTCTATGAACTTGATATTAAAAGTTTCTATAAAAGTAACCCCTGTTTTGGGAAGCCAATATCGTAAAAAATCGCTTTTTATCTACGGTTTTTAAGGTGGGTATGTAGGAGAACACTAATGATTTTTTAGATTCGATTAAAAAACCCTTGCTAAACTGATAAATATAATTTAGGATAGATAGTAGTAACCAACACAATATCTTGTGTAATTTTTTGTAGAACAAAACTATATATAGTATTTGACAAAAAGATGCTTTTGCTTAATTGGGAACCTGGTGCAAGTCCAGGACTGCCCCCGCAACTGTAAATGCTGACGAAACTGAGTAACACCACTGTGATTCTATCAACGGGAAGGGCTCGGGTGTAGGTTGAAGCATGAGTCAGGAGACCAGTCTTTTAGGCGTTGAAAATATGCTTTACTCAACGCGTGTCTAATAAAATTTCAACTTCTTCGGGGATGGAGAAGATGAAATGATAGTGTCAACCAAGATTGGACGGGAAAGAATGTACGTTTCCTACGACTTTCTTGATGATTGTTGGCATTGTTGTTTCGATCCACTCCAAGTTCTGGTGTGGATTTTTTCATTTTCCAGGGAGTTTCATAGGGAGGAAGAAATAATGGAAACACAAATGGATGCAATGGTCGATGAAATTGTTGCTGTCATTGAAGATGCAGCACAGCGGTATAACCTGAAGGCAGATGATGTTATTCGGGAACTACAGTCAATGGATGTGACGAAAGAGGAGGCAAACGAGCAGGCATTATTTTATGCCTTAAATCATATTGCCATGGATCAGCCAGGGTGGACGTTTGTAGCGGCACAGATGTATTTAAATGATCTTTATGCACAAGCAGCAGTAAATCGCGGATATGATCCAAGTGAAAAATACGGAGACTTTCATCAATTAATCCAAACGCTTACGGATAAAGGCATCTATGCAGCGGATTTGCTTGCTGTTTACGATAAAGATGAGATCATCGCTATTGGTCAGGAGATCGATCCGGAGCGGGATAAGTTATTCAATTATATTGGTCTATTTTTACTGGCCGACCGGTACATAGCAAGGGATCATGAACATCGGGTGTTTGAATTGCCACAGGAGCGGTTCATGATTATTGCGATGACACTAATGAAAAATGAAGCAAAGGACAAACGCCTGGCACTTGTGAAAGAGGCTTACTGGGCCATGAGTAATTTGTATATGACGGTCGCCACACCAACGCTTGCCAATGCTGGGAAAAGTTTTGGTCAGTTGTCCTCCTGCTTTATTGATACAGTGGACGATTCGCTTGATGGGATTTACCTGAATAATTGGGATATTGCCAGACTTAGCAAAGACGGCGGCGGAATTGGTATTTACTATGGAAAAGTACGGGCGCTTGGGTCTGATATTAAGAAATTTAAAGGAAATTCATCAGGGGTTGTCCCATGGATCCGCTTATTGAACGATACTGCAGTCAGTGTTGATCAGCTTGGCCAGCGGCAGGGAGCTGTAGCCATTTATTTGGATGTTTTTCATAAGGATATCATGAATGGGTTCCTTGATCTAAAAACCAATAATGGTGACGAACGCCGGAAAGCCCACGATATTTTTACCGGGGTGGCCATTCCAGATTTATTTATGAAAAAGCTGCAGGAAGTTGATGAGAACGGCCGCAGTATTGGCGAATGGCATACTTTCTGCCCGCACCAGGTGAAGCAAATCATGGGCTGGAAAGATGAATCAGGTAACCCGCTTGGCTTAGAAGACTTCTATGATGAAACAGATACGAAATATTTTACCGAAAAATACGAAGAAGCGGTTAATCACCCGTTACTGCCAAGGAAAACCTACCGGGCGATGGATATTATGGCCCGCATTATGATTGCTCAACTGGAAACGGGTACACCGTACATGTTCTATCGTGATGAAGCAAACCGCCAGAACCCGAATAAGCATGTCCGCGGCAAAGGCTATACATCAATCTATTGCAGTAACTTATGTACAGAGATTATGCAAAATATGTCGGCGACAACAATCACGAACGAATACCAGGATGAGGAAGGCAATATTGTGATGATCAGAAAACCAGGTGATTTTGTCGTCTGTAATCTATCATCGGTTAATTTACCTCGTGCGGTTGAAGCGGATGTGATCGAACGACTGGTGCCGATCCAAATGCGGATGCTTGATAATGTGATCGATCTGAACACGATCAAGGTTGGTCAGGCACAGGTAACCAATCAAAAGTATCGCGCGGTTGGACTCGGGACATTTGGCTGGCATCACTTGTTGGCAAAGCTAGGAATCTATTGGGAGTCAGAGCAATCGGTAACCTATGCCGATACACTCTATGAAACAATTGCCTATCATGCCATTAAAGCTTCGATGGAACTGGCAAAAGAGAAAGGAACGTACAAGGAATTTACTGGATCGGAGTGGGAGACAGGTGCGTATTTTGATCGCAAGGGCTATGATACCGAGGCTTGGCAGGCTTTGCGTGATGACGTTCGTGAACATGGACTGCGCAATGGCTGGCTAATGGCGGTAGCACCAAATTCGTCTACAGCAAAAATTGGTGGTTCAACTGATGGGATTGACCCAATTTATGCAGTAGAATATGCCGAGGAGAAGAAGAATTTTAAATTTAAAGTAACACCACCAGACCTCAATCACGAGACATATGCCTATTATCGCCGCTCCAGACACGAATTGGATCAGCATTGGAGTATTAAGCAGAACGCGGCCCGTCAGCGTCACGTCGATCAAGCGATTAGTTTTAACTTGTATGTCCGACATGATATTAAGGCAAAGGATTTATTGAATCTGCATCTTGAAGCCTGGAAACAAGGATTGAAAACGACTTATTATGTCAGAAGTACATCACAAGCGGAAATTGATGAATGTGAGGCGTGCCATAGTTAAGAGGTTAGATGCCGGGCATCAGATGTCGGAGGCGTGAAAAGAACCAGCGCATTCGCCTCAGCAGATACGGGTCCGGACACGGCCAATTACCTGAGAGTAATATAGCTATCCCTTTATAGATAATCAGAGGAGGTTAAACCAATGTCGGTTAACACACCAATCAAACGCATTAATTTACTGAATCCGGAGTATCCGAATAAGTCAACCGGGATCATTAATGGAAAATCATCGGGATTATTAAACTGGAACGATATTGCTTATCCGCAAATGTATGACCTGTATCAGGCGCTGTTATCAAATTTTTGGAAGGCGCAGGAGATTAATATGCAAGATGATATCAAGCAATGGGACTTGTTAAGTGAAACTGAACAGGATGTTTTTTTACGGGTCAATACCCAGCTGGCCATGCTTGACAGTTTGCAAACACCGACCATGAATCAAGTGATGGATTATGTCACAGATTCCAGCTTTAAGGCGATTTTTGCCGTGATTTCCCAACAGGAGGCGGTACACAATGAATCCTATTCCTATATTCTTAGTTCACTGGTACCTTTAAAAGAACAAAATCGTCGCTTCAATCAGGCGAAAAGTGATCCGGTTATTAAGAAACGAAACCAGTTGATTTTGGATGTGTATGATGAATTCAGAAACCATCCAACACCATTGAATTTATTCAAGCTTGCGGTAAATTCAGTTAACCTGGAAGGCATCTATTTCTATGCTGGCTTTGCTTTTTTCTATAACCTGGCCCGGCAACAGAAAATGTTAAAAACTAGTACGATGATCAGCTATATTCAAAGGGATGAGATGCAGCATACGTATTTCATCACCCAGCTTATCCGCATCCTGCTTGCAGAAAATAAGGAATTGGATACGGATGAAAATATCGATTATATCTATCAATCGATTGATAAGGCAACTACATTAGAAAAAGATTGGGCACATTATATTTTGGCTGATATAAATGGAATTGATCTGGAGGAATTTGATCAGTACGTTGAGTATCTTGCCAACAAGCGGTTACGACAAATAGGCTTGAACAATTTATATACGGAACGAGAAAATCCAATGCCATGGATCCATGTTTTCAGTGACGAGATGATCAACGAAACCAAATCGGACTTCTTTGAACAAAAGGCGCGAACCTATTCCAAGGTAACCCAGTCCAATGGCTTTGAGGAATTGTAGGTGATTGGCATGCGAATTGCGATGGTTTATACATCGGTAACCGGGAATACAGAAGCAGTGGCAGCAATTATTCAGGAGAAACTTCAGGAACGCTTAGTTGATGTCGAGCTATTTTCAGTAAGGGAATTTCCAATGGAGCGATTGTCGCGGTATGACGGTCTGGTGATTGGGACATATACGTGGGCAAATGGCAATATTCCCGGCGAGATGATGAATTTGTATATGGAGCTGGAAAGAGCAGACACTCCAAATTTAGTCACCGCCATATTCGGCTCCGGTGACAGCTTTTTCCCGTATTTTTGTGGTGCAGTCGATGAATTTCGTGATATGTTGTATGTTCAAACTGATTTGGCGGTAACATTGAAAGTGGAATTACGGCCGCAGTCTGAGGATGTAAGGAAATGTACGCGATTTGTTGATTGTTTGCTGGATAAAGTGAAACAGCATTCGATGGGGGTTATTGCAGCTCCCAGATGATAAAATTCAGCTTGGTACAACCAGTAAAAATGAATAGATAGGTAACAAATTGATTTTCCAGCATGATAGAAATAGTCATGCTGGATTATTTTGTGTGGTTGGGTTGAGCAAGATCGATTACGGGCTGCTCCTCGCAACTGGTCATACACTCGCTTGGTGGTTTTGATTCGAGTTTCCCACCAATCGGTCGTGATGGGCATGCTCACGGTAGATTTCCGCGCGTTTTCTCCCCAACCAACCGAGATAGCCATGTTCCCGGATGATTCGGCATACTTTTTCATTCCTATCAACCATCTCCCCCTTTCTTTCCGGTGGCTTCTCAGCACTTGTCATTCAGCTATCGAATACATGTGGCCGGCCGATGTTGACTCGGGTTTGCTCGGCATATAATTTATAAGTAGATGAAATTCACCATCTACAAAGCAAATAAACCCATTGACTTCATCACTTTACCATGATAAAGCATTAAAGAACCAATAAGATAGTCTAACAAATTGATATTAAAATAGATAAACGCCCTTACTGAACAAACTAGTCTTTTTATCAAGTAAGGTGCATAGGTTCTTGCAAAGAGCAGGATAAATATAGAGGTAATTTTCATAGGGGGGATAAGGATGGAGAATTCCAAGAAAAAGATTCCATTAATATTAGCACTCATTCCATTTGTTGTTATGATTGTTGCGATGACCTTTGTCATTATTGTTTATGATGGAGCCCCACATATTCCAATTCTGTTGGGTGCTATTGTAGCTGCATTTATTGCGTGGTTGTGCGGTTATTCCTGGAGTGATCTGGAACATTACATTTATCAAGGGATCACCAAAGTGTTACCAGCCGTTATCATTTTGATTTTCGTTGGACTTATTATAAGTGCCTGGGTTGGCGGGGGAATTGTGACGACGATGATATATTATGGATTGGAAATCATCACGCCATCCTTTTTCCTTGTGGCGATGTTAGTGATTTGTGCGGTTGTTACGTTGATGATTGGCAGTTCCTGGTCGACGATTGGTACGATTGGTGTAGCTGGCATGGGAATTGGACTTAGCATGGGGATTCCGCCGGCCATGATTGTTGGTGCGATTGTCTCTGGTGCTTTCTTTGGTGATAAAATGTCGCCACTTTCCGATACAACAGTGCTGGCATCAGGAATAGCTGGAACAACGTTATCGGAACACATCAAGCATATGCTGTATACAACGGTCCCAGCCTTTATTATTGCGCTAATTGTCTACCTGGTTATGGGAATGAAGTTTGCGGGCAATTCCATCAACGCGCAAAATATTGATGCGGTTATGGAGAGTTTGCAAGCGAATTTTGTGATCTCGCCGTGGCTGCTGCTCATTCCGTTGGCGGTCATCTTTCTTGTGTTTAAAAAAGTTCCTGCGTTGCCTGCGCTTACTGTAGGAATTATTTTGGGCTTTTTAGCGGAAATTTTGATTCAGGGTGGAAGTATTGGTGATGCGGTGAATGCACTGCAAGAAGGGTATCATATCGAAACAGGAAATGACACGGTTAACGATTTATTAAATCAGGGTGGACTGGAATCCATGTTGTACACTGTTTCCTTGGCAGTTGTTGCAATGATCTTTGGTGGCCTGATGGAAGGAACAGGTATGCTAATGGCAATTGTTGAACAAATCCTGAAGCTGGCACGTACGGCGAGAAGCCTATGTGCAACAACGGTCGTATCATCATTTTTAACCAATGTGTTTACTGCTGAACAGTATATTTCTATTATCATTCCGGGGAGGATGTATGCACAAAGTTTTAAAGATAAAAATCTGCACCCCAAAAACCTGTCACGAGCGCTTGAAGACGGTGGAACGATTACTTCGGCACTTGTCCCATGGAGCACGGATGCGGTGTTTGTTGCCAGTACGCTGGGAGTTGGTGCAGTAGCATATGCGCCGTATGCAGTCTTGAACTATTGTGTTCCCGTCATCTCCATCATTTTTTCACTTGTCGGGTTTTCCATTGTTTACCGGAAACGAGGTACATCGGAGGAGACAAACGATTAGCTCGGACTTGAATAAAAACCGAAAAACAGGTATAATATAAAAATAATCAGATATTTTTTCTTGAGGTGGGCATATGCTTGGTCATAACCATTCGATCCAATCAAAATATACAGGTGAGCAAGAGGCTTGGTTCCAGTAACTGAAGCCTCTTTTTTATTGGGGACTTTACCATGATAAATCGATACTGTGGAGGTATGGAAAAATGATAACATTGACAGGAAATACATTGACACTTGCTGAAGTAGAACGCGTTGTATATAAAAATGAATCTGTAGCTTTATCTGAACAAGCGGTACAAACCATTTTTCAGAACAGGCAAAAGGTGTATGAATTGATTGGAAAAAAACAAACGATGTACGGGATTAATACTGGTTTCGGCAAATTTAGTGACGTGGTAATTGAACCGGATGATTTACAGGATCTACAGTTGCATTTGTTACATTCGCATGCATGTGGGGTTGGTGAAGCATTTCCCGAAGTAATTAGCCGGACAATGCTGCTACTAAGAGCAAATGCATTGGCGCAGGGCTATTCCGGGGTGCGTCCGGAATTAGTCAAACAGCTCGTATCCTTTATCAATGCGAAAATCCACCCGATTATACCGCAACAGGGCTCACTTGGCGCAAGCGGTGACCTAGCCCCGTTAGCACATCTGGCTTTGGGGTTATTAGGTGAAGGGGAAGTGATTTATAAGGATAAACGAATGGCGGCAATCGATGCATTGACGCAGGAAGAAATAGCTCCCTTACAGCTTGAGGCGAAGGAAGGTTTGGCTCTGATCAATGGTACTCAGGCAATGACAGCGGTTGGCGTTATTACCTATCTGGAAGCGGAAAAACTACTAAGTCAATCGGAACATATTGCTGCAATGACGATGGAAGGATTAAATGGGATTATCGATGCGTTTGATGCCGATGTCCATCAGATTCGCGGCTATGAGGAACAAATAGATGTTGCCAAACGAATCCGCGCTATATTGCAGGATAGTCAGCTGACAACGAAACAGGGTGAACTACGGGTGCAGGATGCATATTCCCTGCGTTGTATTCCCCAAGTGTTGGGTGCTTGCTGGCAAACCGTTAACTATCTTCGTGAAAAACTAATGGTTGAAATCAATGCCGTTACGGATAATCCGTTAATTTTCTCCGAGGATAATAAAGTAATCTCCGGTGGAAACTTTCATGGACAGCCGATCGCATTTGCTATGGACTTTATCAAACTGGGAATCTCAGAAACTGCCAATATAGCAGAACGTCGGATTGAACGGTTAGTAAATCCGCAGCTGAATGATTTGCCCCCATTTTTAAGCCCGAATCCTGGGCTTGAATCTGGTGCGATGATCATGCAGTATAGCGCTGCATCACTTGTTTCGGAAAATAAAACTTTGGCGCATCCGGCAAGTGTTGATTCGATTCCATCATCAGCCAATCAGGAGGATCATGTCAGTATGGGAACGATCGCTGCCAGGCATGCATGGCAAATCCTGACCAATGCACGGCGGGTTGTAGCAATTGAATTGATCTGTGCCATGCAGGCGGTGGAATATCGTGGGGTAGAAAAGATGGCTGCCCGGACTAAGGCGTTATATGACCAGGCAAGAGAAGTGGTTCCTTCGATTACAAAAGATCGGGTATTTAACAAGGATATTGAAGCGTTGACGAGTTGGTTAAAGGCGTATGAATATGAATGTAACATGCATTAATGGGCCTACCTCGGTCTTTTGTATCCCCCTTTTTGAACACGCACATTTAGAACTATTTAAATGAAATGTAGCATTACATTGTTTTCCGTTGGTTGGAAGGTGTATATCTTGCGTAAAATTTCAAAAATAGTATTGACCAAGAAATAAATCTGAAATATAGTTGTAATCATATGCAAAGATATTATTTAAAAGGAGTGAGTCTATAACAGTAGGATAAAAGACTTTTTCGCTGGTTTTATTGCCCTGTTTAATCAAGAAATAAGTCTATTGATTTTGCATATTCACTTAAAGAGGTTGTTCAAAAACTCCGGTGAAAATGACACTTCGCATTTCTTCGTTGGCTTGCTTTTCCGCTCCTCATGTACCTTTTATGTACACTCCGGTGCTCAAAGCTACGCCGCCTTGAACTGCTCGGTCCTTTTCATACTCGTTTTTGAACACTCACTTAAAGCTATTAATGGGAGGAAAAGTGTAATGAAAAAGGCAGGAATACTTTTATTTTGCTGTTTGCTAATAGTAGCATTGACAGCTTGTGGTAAATCGAAGGACAAAAAGGCAGAAGCAGAAGCTAGTACATCATCAGAAACAATTGAGGCTTCAATTGAAGATGCATCATACATATTATCCGGCAAAGATGATGGAGTGTCTGGGGATGACGATCAAGATGGTGGTTTATTAAAGATTGACCTAAAGTTAAAAAATATTTCGGATTCGTCTATTAATGTTTTTCCTAATAATGATATTCAATTATATGATGGAGACAATCAATTGGATCCCGTTGATGACACCAATCCCCGAGTTGATTTGAAAGGCGACACAATGAACGAAATCGGGGTGGATAAACAGAAGCAAATGACGGTTTTATTTGATGTTGACAAAGATAAAAAGTATGAAATTAATATTTCACCAAAGTCTTCAGACTACAGTAAAGAAACAGAGGATGTCCAAGTCCCTCTGGATACAAGCAATTATAATGATAGCCTAAAATCCTTACAAGATCCGGGTAAAGCGCTAAAGGCATACATTGAGACGATTTATTTCGACAAAGAGAATAATGATTACGAGAAGTACGTGTCAGCAGACAAAGATGGCATTCAGGATGACGCTAAAAATCAATTTAAAGACAACATGGAAACCATTCTTTCCAAGGATGTTTCGGATAGTAAAATGGAAGAGTATTATGATAGTTTCAAGCAGGCTTCCGCTGAAAAAGATAAAGTGGAAACCAAAGTGATAGCAAACGCCAATGATAAAGCGTATGTGAAAGTTGAGTATTCTGTGCTCTCAATGGATGATATAGACAAAGAGATAACGGAATATAAATCCAAATACAGGGAAAAACATGATGACTTCGATGTAAAAAAGGAAGAAAAATATGCTTTATCGAAATTTGATTCCATACTTGATGATCTGGAAGCCAAATCCGCGACTCAGGAGCTTGAAATCGAAATGGTGAAAAAAGATGATAAATGGGTTATTGATGATTCGGAAGATGCGAATGACAGATTAATGAGGGTCTTCGCCAAGGGAAGTGTTCGTTAAACATGAATAAAAGATGGTTTATTTCCGGTGGAGGCATCATTGCTATCATTGCAGTCCTTGTTATCATTTATGCCGGGATGGCTAATCAACATAAACCGGAAAAAACGGTAAAAGCCTTCAATGAAGCCGTAGAAAAAAATGATACAAATACATTGAAAAAATTGGTCGAGCCGGATAAACAAGAAGCGGTCATTAATAAAACATCTTTATCTGCGTTTGTTGCATATTTAAAAGAAAATAATGAGAGTTTCCAGGTGATTAAAGACGGATTGAAGAAACAAATGGAAGACAAGGATTTCACGTCTTCCAAGGAACAGGTTAGTCTTTTTGAAGATGGCAAAACTATGGGTATATTTCCAAACTACAAATTAAAGATAAGGACTGTGAATTTAAAAGCCAAAGGTCAGGATGATAGCGATAAACTTAGTCTGGCTATTAAAGGTGAAAAAAACCATTGAATAAAGTTGACAAAAAGAAAGAAATCTTCGGTCCAATCTTTCCGGGTGAATATAAGGTGAAAGCAACCGTGAAAAACGCTCTCGGTACGTTCGATAAAGAGGAAAAGAAGGATGTGTGGGGTGATGCTGACGTCAGCTTCCTGATCGATGATGAGAAATTAGCCCGTGGCAATAAAAAAGTGGAAAAAGATATTATCAATGCGACCAACAATTTTAACGAGGATATGTCGGTCTATGTTACGTCCGGTTTCAACCCCGATAAATTTACGAATAGCACCAACGATTTTAAGAAGCAACTTATTGGGCTTGACGATGACTTCAAGGCAATCAAGGGACATGTCAAAAATATGGAGTCCCAATTTTTGGAGTCGATAATTAATATGGACGATTTAGATTTGAGTTTGTTTGAAGGGGATTGGACGGCTGAAGTGTCTGTACTTGTTTCTTATAATGAAAAGGTTAAAATGGAAAAGGAAAAAGATTTTATTGACGTCTCCTATAAAAATTTACGTCATTTTACGCTCAAGTATGACAAGCATAAGGGCAAGTGGATGGTCGATGATCTTATAAGTGAGAAAGCCGATGGGTCTGAGACAGAGGATTGGGAAAATAAAAAGACGATAAAGATCGATAATCCACCGGTACACAAGTGGTCGAATAAAAAAGATTCTTTTATTTAAAAAGAGCAGCTAACTTTTGATAGATAGGGAAAACCAAACTAACCCTATCTATATACAGGGGTTAGTCTAAAATTAAAACTTGGCCTTTTTACAAAACCATTTATATTGCAATGAAGACAATTAAAGATGTACTTAACAAGCAGGCAATTTACCAACGGCCTGCTTGTTAACTATTTTTTTCCGCTACTTCATCCATCGTAATCCATTCCTCTGCCCAGCATTGAATTGCCTTGATAACTGGTTCCAATGCTTTGCCTTTTTCAGATAAGCAATATTCAATGCGAACCGGAAACTCCGAATAAATATTCCGCTTTACAATTCCTTCTTTTTCTAACATTTTTAGTCTGTCAGAGAGTAATCTTCCACTGATGGGCAAGTCCGATTCCATTTCCGAAAAACGCTTCGTTCCCTTTAATAGTTCGAATAATATCAGTCCTACCCAGCGTTTATTCATTAGTTGCATGGCCTTTTCAAAACGCGGACACAATTCTTCCATGAAGATCACCTTCTCTCTGGTTTATTAAATAATTACGAAAAGTAACCTAATATAATGATAACACATGGAAGCTTTTCCGTAAATGGAAACTGGATCCTATGATACGAAAGGAATAGACTAGTGTAGTTGGTTTTTTACTAATTGAAAAAAATCCTCGGTTGTTCCGGTGAGTCAACGATGATGATTCTGCCAACACACCGGAAGTTCAGACATTTGACCTATAGACATGTAGGGATTGGAATTGAGTAGTTGGAAATCCTAGTGTTTTGTGAAATAATAAAAGAATATGAATGATTTGGAGGTAGAAATATTATGGTGAGTAAACAAATGCAGGAAAAGTACGCGGAATTAGCCTTGAAGACTGGGGTTAATTTGCAAAAGAATCAAGCACTTATGATCAATGCACCGATTGAAGGGGCTGATTTTACCAGAATTGTTGTCCGCAAAGCATATGAATTAGGGGCAAAAGATGTTCATGTTAGTTGGGGTGATGATGCGCTGACAAAACTTTATTATGAAAATGCACCAGATGAAGTGATTGCTGATTATCCGGAATGGAAGGTTAAGCTGCATGATACATATGCAGAAGATGGAGCAGCTGTCTTGGAGATTCGCTCGACGAACCCGGATTTATTAAAAGATATTGACCCGTCACGTGTTGCCAAGGCAAGCAAAGCGGTTGCGCAGGCATTGCGGAATTTCCAGCAGTATATCATGAATGATCGGATAACCTGGTCGATCATTTCGATTCCAACCGGTGACTGGGCACAGAAGCTTTTCCCGAATAAAAGTAAGGAAGATGCCATCGAAAGTCTGTGGGATGCGATTGTTAAGATTGTCCGCGTTGACAACGATAATCCAATCGCTGCCTGGGAGGAACATAATGCAGCATTGATAACTGCTCGTAAAAAATTGAACAAGAAAAATTATCAAAAGTTGATTTATAAAGCGCCAGGAACCGATTTGGAAATAGCGTTGCCAAAGGGACATATTTGGAAGGGTGGATCTGCTGTATCAGAAAAGGGAATTACCTTCAATCCAAATATGCCAACGGAAGAAGTTTTTACACTTCCACATAAATATGGCGTGAATGGTACGGTATCAAGTACAAAACCGCTAAATTATGGCGATAGCTTAATCGATAACTTCACTTTGACATTTAAAGATGGGAAAGTGGTTGATTTTAAAGCGGAACAGGGAGAAGATACATTGAAACACTTGCTTGACACGGATGAAGGTTCCCGCCGGTTAGGTGAAGTGGCACTTGTACCGCATGAATCACCTGTATCACAGTCCAGTTTGATTTTTTATAATACGTTGTTTGATGAAAATGCTTCTTGCCACATTGCACTTGGAAAGGCTTATCCGACAAATCTGGAAGGCGGCGCGGATATGTCGGAAGAAGAGCTTGATCAGCATGGAGTGAACGACAGCCTAAACCATGTTGACTTTATGATTGGTTCCGAGAAACTAGATATTGACGGCGTGAAGGAAGATGGTACAACGGAGGCTGTTTTCCGTCATGGTACGTGGGCGTTTGATATGAAATAATAAATGAAAAAGCATTTCTTCGTTTTTGCATGACAGAGATGACACAAAATGGAGTTGGGAATAAACCGCAAAATAGTGCCTTATCAGAGAGTAATCCACCAACACCAAGCTTGCACAAGCATATCAAGCCAGGCACAAACAAGGGCAGAGGGACGCGGTGCCTGTCCCCTCTGGTTCATTACATATACCCGTTTTTGACTAATACGGCTTTGATTGTTGTATAGCTATAATCTTCGGATAGTGCTTCACGTAATGGTTTTAGTTTAGGTTCATCGATTTTTTCTCGGGCTGCCAGAACTGCTGCTTCTTCGTCCGGATTAAAAAAGATATTCCAGGCGATAGGGTATCCGTCTTTGAATGCTTTAAATATGTGTCCTTCAATGGTTTGTGGGGAAAGCTCCCGTATAGTTGCAATGTCTTTAATTGATTTGCCTGATTGAAACAGTTGAAAGCTGACCATATGGCTTGGACCTGCATCGTCATATTTGCGTTTCGCAGGTTTTGCAGTAACGGAATCAGATATACGGATTTTTGGTTTTACATCCGGGTTTTCTGCACGCCACTTAACGATAACATCTAAAAATACCTCGCCATATTGTTCATATTTCTTTTCGCCCACGCCTTTAATAGTGAGCATGTCTTCCTTCGTATCCGGAAAGTAGCGGCTCAGTTCTTTCAATGTCGCATCAGAGAACAACACATATGGTGGAACTCCTTTTTCATCGGCAAGCTGTTTACGTAATGTCCGCAGTCGCTGGAATAGATCCATTTGATAATCAGCTTCCTCACCGGTTGGAATGGGCGCGGTATAAATCGTGACAGTTCGTTTACCCTTAAGCACATCTACGGAGGCCTGATTTAACTTTAATGTCGGGTATCGTCCTTCCTCAATGTCAAGCAGTCTTTCCGCAACAAGAAAGTGAATTCGTTCAGTTAATTCTTTTTCCGTATAAGCGGAAAGGATACCGTATGTTGTCAGACGATGGAAACCAAAGTTATGTAATTTTTTATCATTAGACCCTTTTAATACTTTGGCGGTCATCCCCACGCCAAAACGTTCACCCATGCGTTTGATACAGGAAAGAATCATTTGCGCCTCTTCGGTGATGTCGCTTTTTTCTTGGCGGTTCAGGCAGTTGCTGCAGTGATTGCAGGTTTTCTTCGCGGGATGATCATTGAAATATTCCAGAATGAACGTTGTCAGGCAGCTATGGGTATGGCAGTAGTTGATCATTGCCTGCAATTTTCGGTACTCATCGTGTTTTTGCTCTTCATCCATCAGGGATTGCTCAATCAGGAATTTCTGCAGTTGTACATCCTGTGGCGAAAATAACAGAATACAGTCACTTGGCTCGCCATCTCGTCCCGCGCGGCCAGCTTCCTGGTAATATGATTCAATAGTCATTGGTATTGCATAATGAATGACGTAGCGGACGTTGGATTTGTCAATGCCCATCCCAAATGCATTCGTTGCGATCATGACTGTTTTTTCGTCCTGGATAAATGCGGCTTGGGCACGTTTTCGTTCATCTTCACTCATCCCGGCATGATATTTTTCACAGGCAACTCCTCTGCGTGTTAATTGCTCATATAATGTATCAGCTTGTTTTCTGGTTGCTGTATAAATAATTCCCGATTCCGATCCGTGTTCTTTTAAGAAGGAGCGAACATAGGTCATCTTGTCTTTTCCTTTAACAACATGAAAAGACAGGTTATCCCGTTCAAAGCCAGTGTTAACAACATGTGCATCATCAATATGCAGCAATGATTGGATATCGGTAATCACTTCCTCGGTAGCCGTTGCTGTTAGCGCAATAAAAACCGGGATATTCGTCAGCTGGGTTAAATTGGGAACGATAGATCGATAGCTTGGACGAAAATCATGCCCCCATTGCGAAATGCAGTGTGCTTCATCAAAGGCGACCAATGACAAAGGTATGCGCTTGACGACATTGACAAAGCTTCCTGATTCAAACCGTTCCGGGGCAACATAGACAAATTTGTATTGCTGGTTTGCCATGTTGTTTAAGCGTATCTGTTGTTCGTCGGGTGTAAGGGAGCTATTGATAAAAGTCGCCGGGATTCCCAGCGCATTGAGGGAATCAACCTGGTCTTTCATCAACGAAATGAGTGGAGATATGATAATGGCGCACCCATCGAGGGATAGACCCGGAATTTGGTAGCATAACGATTTTCCGCCACCCGTTGGCATCACAGCGAGTGTATTATTTGTTTGTAGAACATGATTAATGGTTTCCTTTTGGCCGGGGCGAAATGTTTCGTAGCCAAAATAGGTTTGCAGAATATTTTCCTCTTTTGTCATGACCGGACTAACCTCCTATACTAGTATCATCCTAACATATTTTTCGGCGGGAATAGTAGGGAAATATAAGATGGTAGAGAATCTAACCGAAAGTGCATTTTGATTAAGAAAGGTAGGGAAAAGTGAAAATTGGGTGTGTTATAATCTAGCTAAACTTGCTCACAGCATTATCCTTAAACATGATTAAATCATCCAAGTGTTCCTCGATAATCTTCTGTACAATTGCCAAATTAATAGTCTTGTAATCGTGGACAGCAATATTTCGAAACCCTACCATCATACTAGCCTTGTTTACAGCAATATCATTTACCATATATTTCACCACTCTCTCCAATTGTTTTCAGAATAACCTCGCGTTCTTCATTTAACTTTGCATACATTTTATATACGTTCATTTCAAATGCCATTCGTCTGTTTTCATCAGCACAATAGAGCAATTTCCCGTAATGTACAATTTGTAATTGCATGACGGTGGAAGCTTGCCGTAGATCAACCAGATCAACATCTTTGTCCAGAACACTTGCCACTCTCTGTCCGATCATAAAGATATCGTAGGGAGACAGTGTCTGGTCGTTCAAAAAGGCCAGGTCAATATCGCTTGTTTTTCTATCCTGATTTTTTGCTGTAGAACCGAATAGGTAAATAAAGACAGGGGAAAGAGCTGGCAGTAAGATGCTTTTTATTTGATCCGTTTGTGACTCCGTAAGCATACCTCTCACCTCGTTTTAGCTATATTTTCATTATACAGTATCCGCACTCCTTTGTTTATTTAAACCTAATCGAAATTAAGCCTAAAATTAATCAAAGACCTCTTCTCTGTTACCAAGAAGAATGTTTGTTTCACCCCTCGGATTTACTTCCCGAGGCCAGCAGATGGGGTCAAACCACAAGCAATCTTTGCCTGTTTAAAATCCCACCACACTGTATACATAGGGGATTCCACACCTATGTAGCCTGCGCGAGGCAATCGCTTTTTGGCTTTCTTTCCGATATTAACTGCACTGTTGATATCTCTCGAAAGCGTTGTACCGCAGTTTACACATGTAAAGCTGCGAATGGATGGATCCTTTTTCTCCTGATGACCACAGACACAACAGGTTTTGGTTGTGTCACGTTCATCGATCTTTTGATAATATTTACCGCTTTTTGCCTGCACCCAGTTTAATATACGGCGAAACTGTCCAACTGGAGTTTGATTTAACATGGCCCTTCTCATCGTCCCGTACTTTGCCACATCGGGAGTCGGAGTATAATCACCAATGTAGATCGCATCGTAACGCTTGGAAAAATAATGCGCATAGCTAAATAACAGCGTCTTCATTTGTTCTCGACGTTTTAATTGCGCCTTTTCCAAAGCATGATTGAGTCTCTTCCAACGTTTGCTTGGCTCAAAATACGTAACATTTGGGGTGCATACCAGCTTATTAAACTTTTCACATTTGTCCCGTTTTGATTTGATTTCATCGATTCGTTTATCCCAATACTTCAACAGTGCATTCATCGATTTCAATTCATATGATTTTCCATCACTGCCTAATCCTACTGCCAAATTCTTATGGTTGGGATCAAATACAATAAACGATTGTTCCTTCACCTTGGTGATTTCTTTGACATCTTCTATTGTAAAAATGGCATAATACGAATCCAGATCCTTTGTAATGCGAAGGGTTTTGATTCTCTCCGTTTCGCTTAGTTCTACCGCTTCCACAAGTCCAACTTTGATTTTGATGGTCTTCTTAGCCTGTTCATCTATTTTCCTTAATTCCTTGTATTCTTCATCTGTTAATTTGCCAAAACTTAAGGAAAGTTGATTGGCGTCCAATAATTTAAAACCTTTTTTTGGTTCATCATAATATAGCGAAAACCACTTCCTTTTCCATGAACGATATTTTGGTTTCTCATTCATTAATTTTGGATCAAAAAATCGTTCATAGGCATCTTTTAACCGTAATGCCGTATTTTTCAATGGGGAGGAATGGACTTTA
>NZ_JBFNXI010000059.1:0-15585 GCF_040812445.1 Lentibacillus sp. L22
CACGTGGAGCTGACGGATACTAATCGATCGAGGACTTATCTATATTGTTTGATTCGTTGATACTATCTTCTCTTATTTAGTTTTTAAGGTATAAATACCTTTTACATATTTCGATGTTTTTCTCTTGACTATTTATGAAAAACATGTATAATATTGTTTGTCACTTTGTTTTTAGATGTTCACTTGGATGTATTATTCATTTGTCTGGTAGCCATAGCGGAGAGGTCACACCTGTTCCCATGCCGAACACAGCAGTTAAGCTCTCCAGCGCCGATGGTAGTTGGGGCTTTGCCCCTGCAAGAGTAGGACGCCGCCAGGCTTATTGATTCCATTCCACAGTAGCTCAGTGGTAGAGCTATCGGCTGTTAACCGATCGGTCGCAGGTTCGAATCCTGCCTGTGGAGCCATGGAGAGCTGTCCGAGTGGCCGAAGGAGCACGATTGGA
Source organism: Lentibacillus sp. L22 (assembly GCF_040812445.1). NCBI lineage: Bacteria > Bacillati > Bacillota > Bacilli > Caryophanales > Bacillaceae > Lentibacillus > Lentibacillus sp. L22. The sequence continues at coordinate 446 of NZ_JBFNXI010000059.1, forward strand.
AATCGTGTAGGCCGCAACCGCGGCCTCGAGGGTTCGAATCCCTCGCTCTCCGCCACTTTTAACATATTGGCCCGTTGGTCAAGTGGTTAAGACACCGCCCTTTCACGGCGGTAACACGGGTTCGAATCCCGTACGGGTCACCACTTATTGGAGGATTAGCTCAGCTGGGAGAGCACCTGCCTTACAAGCAGGGGGTCGCAGGTTCGAGCCCTGCATCCTCCACCATAAATTTCATATCGCGGGGTGGAGCAGTCTGGTAGCTCGTTGGGCTCATAACCCAAAGGTCGTAGGTTCAAATCCTGCCCCCGCAACCAAATAACGGTCTGGTAGTTCAGCTGGTTAGAATGCCTGCCTGTCACGCAGGAGGTCGCGGGTTCGAGTCCCGTCCAGACCGCCACCTAAATCAAGTGTTAATACACCTAAAAAATACATAAAGGCTCGGTAGCTCAGTCGGTAGAGCAAAGGACTGAAAATCCTTGTGTCGGCGGTTCGATTCCGTCCCGAGCCACCATCTTTATGCTTTTAATTGTGTTCATATGGAGGGGTAGCGAAGTGGCTAAACGCGGCGGACTGTAAATCCGCTCCCTCAGGGTTCGGGAGTTCGAATCTCTCCCCCTCCACCATTTCTTGTTATAAATTAATAGGGGTATAGTTTAATGGTAAAACGAAGGTCTCCAAAACCTTTGATGTGGGTTCGATTCCTACTACCCCTGCCATGTTGATACCATGGCGGTCGTGGCGAAGTGGTTAACGCACCGGATTGTGGCTCCGGCACTCGTGGGTTCGATCCCCACCGATCGCCCCATTCTTATCAATAATTTTGTTGGGCTATAGCCAAGCGGTAAGGCAGCGGGTTTTGATCCCGTCATTCCCAGGTTCGAATCCTGGTAGCCCAGCCATTTTGCGGAAGTAGTTCAGTGGTAGAACACCACCTTGCCAAGGTGGGGGTCGCGGGTTCGAATCCCGTCTTCCGCTCCATTAGTTTTAATATTGGCGGCATAGCCAAGTGGTAAGGCAGAGGTCTGCAAAACCTTTATCACCGGTTCAAATCCGGTTGCCGCCTCCAAACGCACATGCCGGTGTGGCGGAATTGGCAGACGCGCACGACTCAAAATCGTGTTCCGTAAGGAGTGTCGGTTCGATCCCGACCACCGGTATCAATACGCTGCTTGCCAATGCAGCGAAATCAACGTTTCTTACACATCGTAAGAAGCGTTTTTATTTATCTCCAATACGATTCTTAGAAAAAAATCGTGTATGTTCCTGTCATTAAACAAGAAGAAATAAAAAATGGCAAGACGTACAAACGAATTATCAATTTTAATACAACAAAAGGTGTAAAAGATATTGATTTTAAAACTACTTTTTCTTTATTTGTTGATGATTGCCAAAGGGGATTGCCTTGGTAAACCGCCGCGCTTATTAACAGATCTCTCATAAAAGGATAAATCTGTGGTTTTTTATATAAATACTTCTTTGCTGTGGAGCGGGAATTCCGTTAATATAAAATAAAATGATGTTGGCAATAGATTGGGTGATCAAATGAAATTTATCGTATTTGATTTGGAATGGAATCCCGTTTTTCGTAAAGGCAAATTATTAGGTCAAGAAATTACCGAAATTGGTGCAGTTGAAGTGAGTAGTGAGTGAGATTGATGGATTTTTAATTATAGGAAGGAAATTTCACTCTTATATCAGGCCATTCAAACCAATCTCAAAGAAGATAAAAAACTAACAAACATACAAGAAACTGACACATGGTTGTCCCCCGATTTCCCATAGCTATAAAGCGATTACATAAATGGCTGGGAAATCAATCCGTTGTTTTTTGCGCAATGGTGTTAATCTATTTAGTGATGATGCAATGTAATGGATAAACATAGAGTATTTTCGCCTTTAGTAAATCTCAAAATGAGAATTAGAACATTAAAGAACTTCTTTTTTGTTTATGGGAGGAGGGCAGAATTCAATGAAGGATTATGGGAAAGATTTGTTTAAAGGAACATCTTGGTATTATTCGCGTTATAGACCAATTTATCCATCATCGCTTATTAGGTTTTTAATCACTAAATTCTCTTTAAACGGCAAAGGTCATATGCTTGATTTGGGTTGTGGAACTAGTCAATTGGCATTCAGGTTCTCTGATTGGTTTGAAAAAATCGTTGGGATAGATACAGAGCCCGAAATGATTGAGGAATCAAAGCGTCTTAGCAAGGATGTTAGAGTGGAAAATATGGAATGGTTTATTGGCGATATTGATTGTTACAAAAGAAATTTCGATAATACTTTTAGTTTTGTAACAATTGCAAAAGCGTTCCACTGGATGGACAGAGAAAAGGTTCTTGATATTTTATATGATATGATTAGTTTTGGTGGAGGAATAGCAATCATCGATAGTTATACTCCAAATAAAGAGCCCTTACTCTGGCAAAGGAAAGTTGAGGAAGTTGTTAAACAATGGTATGGAAATGAAAGAAGGGCAGGTAACACTACTTACACCCATCCTATAGTTAGTCATCAAGAAATTGTAGCAAATTCAAAATTTGACTTGGAAATTCATGAAATACCCGCTTATGATCATGTTTGGACATTGGATTCGATTATTGGCAATCTTTATTCAACTTCCTATGGTAGTAAACAATTTTTAGGGGCAAACTCCAAATTATTTGAAGAGCATTTAAAAGAAGAATTATTGAAGCTTGATAATTCCGGTATTTTTAAAGAACAAATAGATATTTCAGTTAAAATAGCAATAAAAAATAACTAATTCGACTCTTAGTTATCCTTAGTTATTTTTTAATGCATTATATGATTAAATTTGTAAAAGGATATATATCAAAAAAGGAACAATAACTCCGGAGACAATATCAAGCATGCTTCCACCTTTTAGATCGTGAATCCCCGTGGCGTGGTATAGGGAGCTTCTTTCATAGGCATCGATCTTATCACGAATGACAAGGCCTTTAATTTTGGTACCAAGTTGGGAAGCAATACCTTTAATAATGGATATTGAATCTTCAAAGCCTGGTTTGTGCAGAATATTATTTGGTAAAATAAGCATTACGCGTTCCATCGTATTTAACGGATGATGGATATTTGCTATGAGCGAACGTTGGTAGGTATGTTCAAGGAAATTATCAATCACTTTCCCGAAAACCTTTTGATTACCTTCAATTACGCCATCCCATCCCGCTATGATGGTTGTGATTCGTTCTTCTGTAGCCGCACGCTCTACTCCCCATCCAATATTTTGATCTACCCGTGTCAGTAATTTAACAGAGACATCTGCGCCTGATGCATATACGACGGAATGTCCAAGCATTCTTTCTGCCTGTGTCACTTCATTGCTTGCCTGCTTTAAATCCTTCTGAACCACTGTTAATGGGTATAGTGGTTCTTTCTTTGGGCATAATCCAATAATTTAGCATTGGATTTTACAATATACTATAATCAATTTTAAAAGTCTAGTGCAAAAAAACATTCGAAACATTGGTTTATTTGGGTGAAAATGGAGAGTGGAGACAAAAGCTAATGCAACGAGGGGGAAACCAATATGAGAAGTATTCAGAGCTGGATTGTGGAACGTTTACTCACCCGGCTGAGTAATAAAGATAGCTTTACCGATGAAAAACGCTACTCTGAATTTTTCGAGGCGAGGAAAATTAAAAATCAAAAACCTTATGTCTTACCAAAATGTATTCAGAGAAAGTTTGACATCAAAAAACAGCAGTATGATGGAATGGAATGTTATATCTTTAATCAAGAAAAAACTGCTTCAGAAAAATCAATACTTTATTTACATGGAGGAGGATATATCAAACAACCATCGGTATACCATTGGAATTTTCTTGGGAAAGTAATGAACGAAACCAATGCTAAAATATACGTTCCAATTTATCCGAAAGCACCCAATCATCAATATAAAGAGTCTTTTGATAAAGTCCTTCCCTTATATGAATGGATTTTAGGGATATCAGATAAGGAAAATATTATCTTGATGGGTGACTCTGCTGGAGGAGGATTTGCATTAGCGTTAGCACAATTGTTCTTGGAAAAGGGGTTACCACAACCCAGACATATCATTTTACTTTCACCTTGGCTTGATATTACTATGAATAATCCAGATGCTTATGCATTAGAACATAAAGACCCAATGTTGGGGATTTATGGTTTGATTCAAATGGGGAAGGCGTATGCAGGAGACACTGACCGAAATAATTATTTACTCAGTCCAATCAATGGAAAGATGAATGGATTGGGGGAAATTACGTTATTCGTAGGGACACATGAAGTTTTTTTACCTGATGCTAGAAAGTTCAGAGATATGGTTGTATCACATGGAGTTAAAATTAATTACTTTGAATACCCGAAAATGAATCATATCTTTATGATTTACCCTATTCCAGAGGCAAAAAAGGCGACAAAGGAAATTGTGAATATCATAAATGGTATGTAAAAGTTGCGATATATTTATGAATTGGAAGCAAATATAAGGTAAAATAGGGTACAAGCAAATTTAGCACGTATTGAGGTGTTCAACAGATGGATGAATGGTACAAACTTGATAACGCAGGGAAAATGTTTCACGCCGTATCGGAACAAACAAATTCTTCGGTCTTCCGGATCGCTGCAGTTATGAAGAAAACAGTACAGCCGGAGAAACTGCAACTAGCGCTGGACGATGTTCTTAAACGCCTTCCTATGTTTGCAGTGAAGCTTCGTAAAGGTGTTTTCTGGGACTTTCTTGTGGAGAATAACGAAAAGCTTTTTGTTCAGCCTGAAAGCCAATATCCATGTGCACCAATTGATCCGTTAGAAACAAATGGATTCTTACTGCGTGCAACCTATTATAAAAAGCGCATTTCCGTGGAATTTTTCCATTCTGTGACAGACGGAACAGGAGCTTTAGAATTTATTAAAGTACTGGTTTATTACTATCTGACCCATTTAGGGGAAGATGTAAGCTATGAAAACATGCTGATCGATATTCATAATGAGCAAAGCTATTATGAAAGAGATGATAGTTATCAAAATTATGTAACGGACGAAAAAACAGAGAAATACAAAGAAGCTTCTTCCTATCAAATCCGCGGTATATCAATGGACCAAACCATTGCAGTCCATGGAAAAATGAGTGCAGAAAAGGTGCATCAACTTGCCAAGGAGCATGGAACAACGATTACCGCTTTTGTCACCGCAATTTTAATTGCAGCTATTTATAAAGAACGATTAAGATACCGGGCATATAAAGAAGAAATAAAAATTGCTGTTCCGGTCAATTTGCGAAGTCTTTTTCCGTCTAATACACTGCGCAATTTTTTTGGTGTAGTCAATATCGGCATGTCTGTCACAGAAACAACGACATTGGAAGAAATTATCGCAGAAACATCAAAACAACTGCGTGAGAAGGTACAAAAGGAAAACATGCAGCAAAGTATTAATGATCGTGTGAAATGGCAAACAAGACTGGCAGCACGATTTATTCCACTCCCGCTTAAATATCATGCCATTCGTTATGGTTACAGGAGTTTTAGTGAGCGTACCAAAGCGATGACCTTGACAAATATGGGTAAAGTACGACTTCCTGACTCAATGGAATCCCATATTGCCCATATGGAAATGGTTCTGTACCCGACAAAGAAAAGCCCAATCAACGGAGGGATGATCGCTGTGGGAGATGAACTCGTAATCACATTTGCAAGAATGATACAAGAAGCGGATATTATCCGTACTTTCTTTAGAGAACTTTCCAAGACATTTAATTTGGATATAGAAGTATACTCCAATGACAGCAGGTGAAAACAATGGAAAATTATTGTGCAAATTGCAATATCCATACAAAACAACAATATTGTCCCTTGTGCAAACACAAACTTTCCGAAAGAACAGATGAGAATGAGTATTATCCTGTGTATGAAACAAAAATAAAACGACGTCATTTTGTACAACGTCTTGTCTTATTTATTGCGATTTTCACTATTAGTACAAGCGTATTAATTAATCTGTTAACGAATCGAAATGAATTATGGTTTCTCTACGTGTTGGGGCCGGTTCTATATGGGGTATTGTTTATTAACCATACGATTCTCTCAAAAGCGCACACGGGTTCCAAAGTTATTTTCCAGGTTATTGCACTTTCCGTTATGCTCTTTATTCTGGACGCGGCTTCCGGAGGTTCGAGATGGTCGATTCATTATGTTATTCCCTTTCTCGTCACCTTGGCTACATTGTTTGTAACGATTATTGTCCTGCGAAAACCAATGAAATGGCGTGAATATATTGGCTATATGACAACGATGGTCATTCTGGGCTTTCTTCCTGTCATTCTTTTTCTAAGTTCTTGGTCTACTGTATTATGGCCAAGTGCTGCAACTGCCTTATATGCTCTGCTAACGCTGATTGGGATGATACTATTTTCGGAAAAAACGATGAAGAACGAAATTGTGCGGAGGTTCCATTTCTAATCATAAAAATATATTTGAATGAGTGGAGGAACCAGGAACACGGTGTTGCATCGTCCTTTATCCAATACACAAATACATCTTGGTAATGGCGTGAAGTAAAAACTTTCCTGCATATTTCCGGGTGTTTCGTGATATAATAGAACAAACGTTTCGGTTAGAAGGTGCATATCATGAATCATTTGCTGTCAGATTCCATAAAATCCAAACAGAAAATCATGATCTTTTATATGGACAGTGACAATCACGTAACACAACGGATCATACGGGTGATTCGTATGGAAGAGAACACGATCATCGCTTTTTGTTATTGGCGCAAAAGGGTACGGACCTTTAGGCTAGATCACATTTTGGCGGTTGAACCTGTTAGAAAAAGGTCTGCGGTATCCTAAGGCGGCAACATGTCCAAACTGTGGTTTAGAAATAATAATGGTAATGGAGGGTTTGCAATGGATGTGCGGATCGAATTAACCTATCAATCGCCCAAAGGTACAACGACAAGGTTCATTTCGGATGAGATGCACGCCAAGAAAGCGTTGATGCTGGCGGAGGATTTGGAAAAGACAGGCCGGGCAGAAGCATTAACGTTTGTCGATGGGTCTGATCATACATGGTCAATGAAAGAATTAAAAAAATATATGGAAGAGATTCAAACGGAAGCACACGATATTACTGTTTATTTTGATGGCGGGTTTGATTTGGAAACCAAGAAGTCAGGTCTGGGTTGTGCGATTTATTATAGCAAAAATGGAAAGTCCTATCGGCTGCGTAAAAATACGACTGCGATGGAACTCGATTCGAATAATGAAGCAGAATATGCCGCGTTGAATTTGAGTTTACAGGAACTGGAACTTATGGATGTGCATCATTTGCCGGTTACATTCATTGGGGATTCCAATGTGGTAATCAACCAAATGAACGATGAATGGCCATGTTATGAACCGGGATTGGCAAAGTGGATGGATCGAATTGAAACGAAGCTCGAAAAAATCGGGGTGAGGCCTGAATATGAATTGGTTTCGCGGAAAAGAAATCGTGAGGCGGATCAGCTGGCATCGCAGGCATTGAAAGGTGTTGAGATAACGAGTACGATTGAATTGAATTAGAGTGAGCAGTAGCGATGAATTGGCCGTGTGTTTGTTTTTGTTGCTTCCAATAGTTTCTTTATAAATATATTTCTACATTTTTTTCTCCTGCCCAATCTATCGTGTCTAAGGAATGCATGTTGAGCTTTACAATATGTAAAGGCACAACGTACGGTTACCATGGTCGGGGATTGGGCTAATAACCCACGTTTCAGCTATCCTATTTTTCCTACCAAACAGGGGGTTGGGCGGCATTCCTTATTTGTGTTGTTAATAACCGCACGTTAAATTATTTGTCTAATCGAACCCTTCTGTTAATTCCTATTTACAAATGAATGTTAAATTGCTAGGATATATATCATGTACTACATCATACATAGTATGTAAATGCTTTAAATACATGTATATCTTTAGAAAGATGGATGTTACAATTACCGGTTGTGAAACGCAGTTGGTGATGGCTTCAAAAGATTGGGATACGTTTGATCAATGAAAAACCCCAAGGCAAATTTAAATCTGTGAAGGGAGATTGCGAGAATGAAAGATAACGTTAAACGAGAACAGATATCAGATGATCCTCGGTATAAAATTGCTAACCGTGAAGCCTTGATTGGGATTGGAATCGCTATAGCAAATTTCCTATGGTGGTTTGGTTTCGCATACGGTTTTGGCTCAAAAGATGTTGACAAGTATCATTATGTTTTTGGATTTCCCGCTTGGTTTTTTTATAGTTGCATTCTTGGATTTATTGTCTTTACGATCCTTGTCATTATCATTGTAAAGTTCTTTTACAAGGATATTCCGCTTGATGCAGAATATGAAGATGACACCAAAGGAGGATCCCCGAAATGAACTGGGAAGTTATTATAATATTGATTTTATATCTAATTGCGATGTTTTTGATAGGGGTTTTTTCGTCCAAATGGGTGAGAAAATCCTCTGATTTCACAAATGAATATTTTCTTGGTGGCAGACAACTCGGAGGGTTTGTTCTTGCAATGACTATGTTTGCTACCTATGCAAGCGCCAGCAGCTTTCTCGGCGGACCAGGAGCAGCCTACACATTTGGATTGGCTTGGGTGTTACTAAGTATGACGCAATTGGTGACCGGTTATTTCACCTTATCGATTCTTGGCAAAAAATTTGCAATCATGGCAAGAAAGATAAATGCGGTTACATTAGTTGACTTTTTAAAAGAGAGATATCGTAATAAGTGGGTTGTTATTTTGTCCGCTATTTGTATCGTAGTTTTCTTGTTTGCTCTTATGGCCGCCCAGTGGGTTGGTGGAGGACATCTGATGGAGTCTGTCATGGGTATTCCTTACGTATCTGGATTATTTGTTTTTGGTATGGTCCTTGTTATCTATACAGTCATCGGAGGATTTCGCGCCGTCGTTATAACGGACACTATCCAGGGTGTAATTATGCTGATAGGTTCCTCCATTCTAGTGGTAGCTGCCGTTATTGCCGGTGGAGGGATTAACAATATTATGTCGGGTTTGATTTCCGAAAATCCGAATTTGGTTTCACCATTTGGGAGCGATCAATCGTTATCACCAGCCTATGTTTCATCGTATTGGGTATTAGTGGGTGTGGGAGTTGTAGGGTTACCGCAAATAGCTGTCAGAGCCATCTCATATAGAAGTTCCAAGTCCATGCATAGCGCGATCATGATCGGTACGTTTGCTGTCGGCTTTGTTATGCTTGTTTTGACATTAACAGGAGTATTTGCTCGTGTCATTATGCCGGAGGTTAGTGTTGCCGATAATACGTTACCATTGCTTGCACTAGAGTTGTTGCCTCCATGGCTTGTTGGGATTGTTTTAGCTGGCCCGTTGGCAGCCATTATGTCAACCGTTAGTTCAGTTTTGCTAGTTGCAAGTTCTTCCATTATTAAAGATATATATTTAAATTATGTGAAGCCTGATGCAACCAGTAAAACAGTGCAAAGATTAAGCTATGGTGTTACCACGATTATTGGCGTAATTGTTTTCTTTATGGCCATTAAGCCACCGAGCCTGTTAATTTGGCTCAACCTGTTTGCCATGGGGGGCTTGGAAGCCGCTTTTATCTGGCCAATTGTCATGGGATTATACTGGAAGACGGGGAATAGTGTTGGAGCATTATCTTCCATTTTAACAGGGGTGATTGCCTTTATTTGTTTTAATACTTTTATTTCAAATCCATTCGGCTTACACCCGGTTGTTATATCGGTAATCTTATCTTTCCTCGCTTATGTTTTCGGCAGTTTATTTACAAAAAAACGGTTTGCCGCCCAGCGGTCGGAAATTGTTACAAAGTTTTGGAGTGCTTGACTGAAGGTCACTCAATTAAACTGGAGTATCGGATAGTTATGAAATAATTCCTGGACCGGGGGGATGTTTTACACGGATTCAATATTAATTCACGGTGCAATATTGATTGGAACTGTTGTAGCAGGGATCATTATGCTTGGCATGCATATGAGCCAAGTAGTGCTGGGTAACCCTCCGTACGCCTTTTTTGAAACGGAAATTAACAGAATCCAGTCAAACCGCACAAACATGAAGGAGTGACGTTTTTATGAATTTAGCAATGAACTGGAATGAATGGTCCAACTATGATGCTATTGGTCTTGCGGAATTGATACAAAAGGGTGAGGTCACCCCAAAAGAGTTGGCAAACCAGGTTATAAAAGGGGTTGAAGCCTTAAACCCTGAAATCAATGGCGTTATTGAAATCTTTCATGATGTAGCGGACGATCCTATGATGGATGGAATGAACCCTGACGGCATCTTTGCGGGGGTACCATTTTTCATGAAGGATCTCGGTCCTACACTTAAAGGACGCTTACAGGAAATGGGCTCTCTGCTTATGCAGGGAAACCGTTCCACGGCTGATAGCTTTCTGACAAAACAAATTCGCAAAGCTGGTCTCAACGTTATTGGACGGACGACAACACCTGAGTTTGGCCTTTGCAGTTCAGCGGAGAATCCGGATGTTTATATTACCAGAAATCCTTGGGATCTTGATTATACAACTTGTGGCTCCTCTGCCGGGACCGCAGCCTCAATTGCAGCTGGTATTATTCCAATCTCTCATGCAAGTGATGGTGGTGGATCGATCCGAATTCCAGCTGGTGTAAACGGCAATATCGGATTGAAACCATCGCGAGGTGTTTTTTCGGGAGCCCCTAATAGTTCAGATCTGATGAATATCGTTTCTGCGCAGGGATGCCATACCCGTAGTATACGTGATACTGCTGCCTTTGTTGATCATTGCAGGGGAGGGGCACCCGGCGAATTTATGCCTTATTGGACACCAAAAGAGCCATACTCCGAGCTGATAAAACGGAATCCAGGAAGGCTTCGAATCGCCGTTTCACATAAGTGGGGGGATTATAAAGCGACCCCGGAAATTGTTTCTGAGTTAAAGAAGGCGGCTGACTTTCTCGAGCAACTAGGCCATGATGTAGAATGGGTTGTTCCGGACCTTGATCTCCATGCCTCTTATGAAGCACAGACAGCAGCCTATATTATGAAGTTTGCACAAACAATTTCTGATATCCTCCGACAAAAAAATCTTGAAGCTCCTCCGGCAGATCTCGTTGAACCGATGTGTATTAAAGTCTGGGAAGAAGGCCGTTTTGCCTCCTATGCGGACCGTGTAAAAATGCAGACGAAGTTTAACGAAATTTCCCGTAAGATGGGATTATTCTTTGAGGATTGGGATGTGATCCTTACGCCGACAATGGCCAAGCCTACACCATTGGTTGGAACGATGGAGTATCTGACTATTAGTGATAACCCTTCCGTTTATGATTGGTTTGAAAATTTGTGGAGCATTTTTTCCTATACACCAATTGCCAATATTTGCGGACTACCGGGAATTTCCCTGCCAATGGCTGAACTTGGAAATGAATTACCCTTGGGCATGCATATGCTTGCGCCTCAGGGGGAGGATGGTTTGCTTTTGCAACTCGGTGCTCAGATAGAGCGTGAATTGGATGGAAAGTGGAATCATGGACGCAAGCCTGCTAATCATGTAACAAATATAGGATCAAGACTGGAATCTAATTAAAATTAAAGGGACAGGATTGGAAAGAACATTATTTACGGCTTTACCATTAACAAATATGGTGGATATTTTGGACACAGTGAAAAAAAGGATGAGTTTCCAATGAAATATAAGATTTCGATTTTACCAGGAGACGGAATCGGACCCGAAGTGATGAGGGAATCGATAAAAATATTAAAAGTGTTATCTGATATGGATCCAACATTTAATTATGAAACAACAGAATTTAATTGGAATACGGACTATTACCTGAAACACGGTTTAATGATGCCCGAAACGGGTCTTGAACAATTAAAAGCATTTGACGGTATTCTATTTGGGGCGGTTGGGGATTCCCGTGTCCCGGAGCATATTCCTATCTGGGATTTAATTATGCCAATCCGAAAAAGCTTTCAGCAATATATCAATTTCAGGCCGATAAAATTGCTAAAAGGATTGGAAACGCCATTAAAACAAAATAAAAAAATTGACTTTGTTATCATCCGGGAAAATGCGGAAGGAGAATATTCTGCGGCTGGCGGAAAGATGTATCAGGGAGAGCCCCGGGAACTTGCGATACAAAATACAATCATGACCAGGGAAGGTATTTCAAGGGTAGCAACATTTGCTTTTCAGTATGCAAGGGATCACCATCTGCGAAAAGTAACCAATGCAACTAAATCAAATGCCATCATTCATACGATGACATTATGGGATAAGGTTGTTGAAGAAGCAGCAGATAGATTTAAGGATATTGATTATGAAAAATACTATGTGGATGCGATTGCTGCCTTGTTTGTGGAACGTCCCGAAGATTTTCAGCTGATTCTGGCTTCCAATCTGTTTGGTGACATATTGTCTGACCTCGGATCTGCCCTCGCAGGCGGGTTGGGTCTGGCTCCATCAGCAAACATTAACCCTACCGGTGAGTTTCCGTCCATGTTTGAACCGGTACATGGATCTGCTCCTACTATTGCTGGGAAAGGGATCGCAAATCCAATTGCGCAAATCTGGTCGTTAGCATTAATGCTCCAGCATTTCGGGCGATCTGACCTGCATCATAAGATTCTCTCGTCCATAGAAGATGTGTTGGAAGAAAATAAAACACGAACACCAGATATTGGAGGAAATGCAACTACAGCGCAAGTTGGGGATGCGATTGTAAACAAACTTCAAAAAAGGATGTGATTTGCATGACATTTGAAAACAAAACCATTATTGTTACTGGGGCAGGCGGTGGCATGGGTAAAGCAGTCGTTGAGGTATTGCTGAATGATGGGGCAAATGTTGTCGGTTGTGATTTGTCGATTGAAAGCCTGTCAGGGTACGAAAATAACGATAACTTTGTGGCACATCAAGGTGATCTATTGGATGAAACTACCGTAAAAGATATATTTGCTGCGGCAGAAAAGAAATTTGGCAGCATTGAAGGCTTAGTGAACGTTGCTGGAATTGCGCAAAGCTCGACACCGATCGAACAGGTGAGTTTAACTGATTTTCACAAAATGATGGATATCAATATGACCATGACGTTTTTAACCTGCCGGGAAGCCAGCAAATATATGAAGCCAAACAAAAGGGGCGCGATTGTGAACGTTGGGTCAGTATCAACGACCAGACCAAGGCCGGGACTGCAGTCATATGTTGCCTCAAAAGGTGCAGTGGAGTCATTTTCGAAATCATTGGCCTTAGAACTTGCACCAGACAAGATCAATGTGAATGTATTGCACCCTGGACCGTGTGACACGAACATGTTAGGCCAATTCGCCGGGGCAGGAGCGGATGTCATTGAAATGAAGGAAACCGTATTCAGACAAAGTGTGCCGTTGGGGGAATTGCTGACACCGATTGATATCGCGCATTCTGTGAAATTTTTATTATCTGATGAAGCGCGCATGGTGACAGGCAGTGTGTTTCATGTGGACGGCGGTCGAAATATTTAACAGTATGGAGGCGAGGTAATGAAAACGTTAAGGATGTATATCGATGGTAAATGGAAGGATAGTGTCAATCAAAAACATATTGAGGTGCGTGATCCATCAACCGGAACGATCACATCAACTATTCCACGCGGCGATGCGGAAGATGTGGATACAACGGTAATGGCAGCGAAACGTGCTTTTGAAAGCGGTTTATGGCGAAGTGTTAAACCACATGAGCGTGGCAATCTGTTATATCAAATAGCTGCAAAAATAAAAGAAGACCGGGATGAACTGGCACAGCTGGAAACCATGGATGTTGGCAAACCATTGACACAGGGTTATGCAGATATTGATGCGGCCATTCGCTATTTCGAATTCTATGCCGGAGCAGCAGATAAAGTAATGGGTGATACGATTCCAATTGAGGACGGACTAATCGATTATGTTGTTCGGGAACCTGTTGGGGTTACTGCTCATATCGTTCCGTGGAATTACCCGATCCAAATATTATCGCGAAGTGTTGCCGCAGCTATCGCAATGGGCAATACTGTAGTTGTTAAGAGCGCTGAAGATACACCAAATACAGCCAATAAAATCGCAGAATACGTTGATCAGTTAGATATTCCAAGTGGTGTCTTTAATCATATTACGGGATATGGTCACGAAGCAGGTGCGTCTCTGGCAGCTCATCCTTATGTCAACCACGTGACGTTCACAGGATCCGTGAAAACGGGGATTTCCGTTGGCCAGGCAGCAACTGCGAATGTTGTCCCTGTTACATTGGAGCTGGGAGGCAAGTCGCCAAATATTGTCTTTTCTGATTGTGACATCGATAAAACGGTTGACGGGGTTGTCAAAGCAATTATTCAAAATACCGGACAAACCTGTTCAGCGGGGTCACGGTTGTTGGTTGAGGAATCTTTTAAAGAGACGTTTTTACAGAAAATTGTTGATAGATTTAAAGAGTTGACCATAGGGCCTGGAAAAGGGAATTATGATGTCGGACCCATATTAAATGAGCAACAATTTAATCGGATAATGGCTTATCTGGAGCTTGCCAAAACAGAAGGCACCGTTCTAACAGGTGGATCCCGGGTTCACATCGACCATTGTGAAGGGGCTTTTTACATTGAACCGACAATTATTGATCAATTGTCATCAGATAGTAAACTGGCCCAGGAAGAAATATTTGGCCCGGTATTGACGGTGTTTACATTTAAAGATGAAGAGGAAGCCTTAAGTCTGGCAAATAGTACGGAATATGGTTTAGTAACCGGCATTTGGACACAAGATATAAGTCGCGCTCATTATCTTGCCAGCCGGATACATTCGGGGCAGGTATTCATTAATAATTATGGTGCTGGCGGTGGCATCCAAATGCCGTTTGGCGGTTATAAAAAAAGCGGATTCGGCAGGGAGAAGGGCTGGATCGCTTTGTACAATTATACGCAGGTGAAGAATGTGGCAATTCGGTATGGGTAAAATAGCCAAAAAGGCTTGGAGATATCTCCAAGCCTTTTTATACAATAGGAAACCGAACAAAAAATATTGTAAATTTGTTTGCAAAAGTAATAGGTACTGTCAATAAGTTTGTGTAAATTAATAGAGTATCCTCGGAATTGGGATTTGTTTTCTGA
>NZ_JBFNXI010000060.1:0-15423 GCF_040812445.1 Lentibacillus sp. L22
GGTTTGCGGGATTACCTAACTATATCAAGGTATACCTGCCTAGTTTGGGCTGCGAAAGTTGAGAAAATAATATTCAACCCCCTGCTACACCCGGAGGAACAGTTACCAATTCAACCATAGCTCCATTTTCAGAAAGACTCATGATGTTTTGCAATTATCTTTTGGCTGGTATAGGTCTGGGAGGTCTGGGTTTTAGTAGTGCTTTGTTATGGCGTAATGACTTGATACCAAAAACAGGGGTACAAGCAAAAGATGTATTTGAATACACACGAGAAGGTGTTGGTTTCATGATGTCTAAGGGATGGCTTGAGGAACCACCAAAAATGGATCTTTGATGCTCTTTTTGCCCTATGGAAAAGTTGTTTGGAGCATAGCCCTTCCTGGATTTGGTCAACTGCTTAACGGTAAATTATATAAAGGGTTGCCGCTTATTTTTTTTAGAATTTTTAATCAGTATTCAATCAAATTTTAATAAGATCATCTTACTTAGTTTTCATGGACAGGTTGAAGAAGCCATTCAACAAGCCGATTACCAATGGCTCATGTTTTAACCCTTGTTTATACTTTTTTTACAATGGGGGACGCCTATAAAGACGCAGGGGATGGGCAACAGCCGTATTTTTTCTTCCCTTCGCTATTGCAACTTACTTTGTTACTGTAGGGAACAGGACCTCTCTTTGTCTCGGCATGCCCCTCTTTCTTTTTGCGTCCTCTGCCGTCTGTCGGAACGATTTTTCCGGTTTTACTGTCCACCCGTCCGATCAAGGTTCTCTTGGATCGGGATTGTTGCTTATTTTTGTCCCAGTAGGAAATGGATTCATACGCATACGTGATCCCAGATCGTTTATCTGTTTGAAAGACTATGGTAGCCATTTTTAATCGCCTCCCCGTTATGTGCATCGTAACACATAACGAGTATGAAACAAAGCCCGACATTTTTGCGTTTTTGCCCGATTCATCGTTATGTGATAACGGGAATCCAGGTAATAAGGGATGGACATTTCCCTCTTCTTTATGGCCCTTCGCTGTGAAGGGCATTTTTATTTTGAAATAAAACAAACGATCGCCTTAAGCCACTCGCCAACTCATTAAAGCTAATACTGAATACATTAAATTAGACCTGTAATGAAAGGAGGGAAAAATCGAATGTGGAAGCTCAAGAAAAAATTCGATGAAAATGGAAACCAAGAATTTAGTTTCACTGAGGCTAAAGCTAAAGCTGATGCTGATGCAAGAGCTGATGTCGATTTCGACAGTGACATCCATGTAGATAACGACAATGATAATGATAATGATAATGAATTAAAAAACAAAAACCGTAATTTTAATATTGCAAAGGTCACTAGAAGTGGCAATTCTTATGTTGATGTCAATGTCGATGAAGATGACGACAAGAAACGTAAAAAAGACTATTAGTTAATTTGGGTGGGATAATTTTTTATCCCACTATTTTTCCTTGAAGGGAGAGATAAATTTGGAGAATGCAAAAAACAATGTTCGATCCATAGACTTCAAAAATGACACGTTATCCACAATTGGATATAGTGGTAATTCAGATGTAGATGTAGAGGTTACGGTTGATACTACCCCTATTGCATACGCAATGTTATGTACACTTTTAGCATCAAAACAAATCTCTAATAGTGAATTTAAAGCTGCTGTAAAAAAATTAGAAAGTTTTTCTCGTAGTGGCAAGAGACCCTCTATAAGGGAATTAAATGATTTATCACAAGTAAAATTATTTAAAAAAGGTTAAGAAGGTAAATAATACCTTCTTAATTTTGTATATGTATTTTTGAATAAAAATACATAATCCAACATACTATAAAGTACTATGTCGAAAAGATGGGAATTTCATGCCTAAGTCCAGCTTGTTTAATGCTTTCAGCCGGATATTGAAACGGGCCGAACTTCCTCCATTGCCTATACATTCGTTACGCCACACTCATGCCGTATTACAGTTTGAGGCAGGTGCTGACATGAAGTATTTGCAGGAAAGACTTGGACACGGCAGCTATGAGATCACTGTCGATGTTTACTCACACGTCTCAAAGAAAATGGAAGAAAAAATACTGCCCAATTTGAGAGTTACATGGACAGTATTTTAAAATAATGTTTTTTGTGGGTGTTTCGTGGGCGCGAACATTTTAAACTGAATTTAGTCAGACCACTCACGACCATAAACCCAGTCATATCAATACTAGTAGGCTGACAGGTATTGTTCTCTCTCCCAAGGGTGTACAGTCGTTCTAAACATATCCCATTCGATTTCCTTTGCTTCGACAAGGTGTTCATAAAGATGTTCACCAAGTGCTTCGATGACCACCTCGTCTTTTTGTAATTCTACCAGGGCGTCCGCTAAAGTTGCTGGTAAATCTTTAATCCCGTTTTTCTCACGTTCTGCTTTGTCCATCACATAAATGTTGCGATCAATTGGTGTTGGCGGAGTTAGTTTATGTTTGATCCCATCCAGGCCCGCTGCAAGCAATACCGCCATGGCCATGTACGGATTTGCAGCTGGATCAACGCTTCTTGCTTCAATCCTGGTACTTAGACCCCGCGAATATGGGATCCGGACTAGCGGACTTCTATTTGTCCCAGACCAAGCTACATAACATGGTGCTTCATACCCTGGAACAAGTCGTTTGTAGGAGTTCACCGTTGGATTGGTCACTGCTGTAAAATTAGTTGCATGCTTAATAATACCGGCAGTAAATTGATACGCTACATCACTTAATTGCATATCACCTTCAGGGTCAAAAAATTTATTTTCCCCGTTTTGGAACAATGACATGTTGACATGCATGCCGGATCCATTGACGCCAAATAGTGGTTTTGGCATAAAGGTAGCATGCAAATTGTGTTTTCGGGCAAGGGTTTTTACCACAAGTTTAAATGTTTGGATGTCATCCGCATGTTTTACAGCATCCGAGTATTTAAAATCAATTTCATGTTGACCTGGCGCGCTCTCATGATGAGAAGCTTCAATTTCAAATCCCATTTCTTCCAGTTCCAACACAATATCCCGACGGCAATTCTCACCCAGGTCAGTTGGTGCCAGATCGAAATACCCGCCTTTATCATTAAGCTCTAAGGAAGGATCTCCGTATTCGTCCAATTTGAACAGAAAAAACTCTGGTTCTGTTCCAATATTGAATGCTGTGAATCCCAGTTCCTCCATCTTTTTTAAATTACGTTTTAAATTATAACGTGGGCACCCTTCAAAAGGCGTTCCATCCGGACTATAAATATCACAGATGAATCGGGCGACTTTCCCTTTTTCAGATGTCCAAGGGAATACAACGAACGTATCCAAATCCGGATATAGATACATATCTGATTCTTCAATCCGGACGAATCCTTCAATTGAGGAGCCATCAAACATCATTTTATTATCCAACGCTTTTTCCAGCTGACTTAATGGAATCTCCACATTTTTAATGGTTCCAAGCATGTCAGTAAACTGCAAGCGGATGAATTGAACATTTTCCTCCTCTATTCGTTGATAAATTTGTTCCCTTGTTAACTTTGATCCCATGAATGTTCCTCCTAATTGATTGTATTAAATAGGTTGAACCCCAACTTCCAGGATGCACCTAATATATAATAATTTAAATAGTCATGGTTGAAAATTTAAATTCGTGTGCCTTGGTAAAAGTTATTGTAAAATCTTGCAAGCTCTCCTTGCCTTAAGCTTGTTTTTCCCATTCTGCCCGCCTCATGAAGTTCATTTTTTAACATTTTTCGTAACTCTTTATCTGATAATATTGCATCTTGTTCTGCTTGTTTCTGTTGTTCTTGTAATAATTGCTGTTCTTTCAATAAATGTTTGATACCAGCAAGGTTGATGCCTTTATCAAGCAGATCCTTTATTTCAAGCAAATGGTCTACATCGTTAAAGGAAAACAACCGCTGATTCCCGTTCGTCCTTTCCGGTTCAATTAAACCATGTTCTTCATAATAACGTATTTGTCTTGCAGTTAGTTCAGTTAATTTCTTCACCATACCTATGGAGAATAAGGGCATTAAACGACGATCCTGATCGTTCATGTTAAAAACCCCCTTTAGCTATGAATAGTAGTAGTTTATCTCATGTCAGTGTTTCTGTCAATCCTATGTAAGGTTTCCTGACATATATGACAAAAGAAAAAAGGTGTGTAACCACCTTTTTTCTCCCCTATTTTAGGCTTAATAAACCTTTATCGACCAGTTGACAAGCAGCTTCCTTTAGAGCAATTTTCACATGTTCATACGTTAAGCCACCTTGGACAAAAGCCGTATACGGTGCGCGTAACGGACCGTCTGCTGTTAGTTCCAGACTCGCACCCTGGATAAATGTACCGGCTGCCATAATTACATCGTCGTCATATCCGGGCATTGGACTTGGCACGGGGGAAACAAATGCATTAATCGGCGAATTCGCTTGAACTGTCTGGCAAAAGGCAATCATTTGTTCAGCATCCGGAAATGTCACCGATTGAATTAAATCTGTACGGTCAGCTTGATAATGTGGTGATGTAGTATAGCCGATTAATTCCAAAAATCGTGATGTCAACACCGCGCCTTTCAATGCTTCACCAACGACATGCGGAGCAAGGAAGAAACCCTGATACATTTCTTGTAGCATATTCAGGGTGGCTCCTGTTTCCTTGCCCAGACCAGGTGCCGTTAAGCGATGCCCGCATTGGAGTACCAGGTCTTTCCTTCCAATGATGTATCCCCCGGCTCGGACAATTCCACCTCCCGGGTTTTTAATCAACGAACCAGCGATTAAATCTGCGCCGACATGCAGTGGCTCCTTATCCTCGACAAACTCCCCATAACAATTATCCACAAATACTAAAATTTTGGGATTGATTTCTTTCACAAATTGTACCATTTCCTGAATTTGGGTGATTGTAAATGAAGGGCGATCATCGTATCCCTTTGAACGCTGAATAGCAATCACCTTTGTTTTTGCTGTAATTGTCCGACTAACCTGTTGATAATCAATCAAACCATCATCAAGCAGTGACACTTCCTGATAATTAATTCCAAAGTCCTGTAATGACCCTGAATCCAGATCATGTTTGCCTATAACTGTTTCAAGGGTATCATACGGCTTTCCAGTTATGTAAACAAGTTCATCACCTGGCCGCAGCAAGCCGAACAATGCGGTGGATATCGCATGAGTACCCGAAACTATTTGCGGTCGTACCAATGCATCTTCCCCGCCAAACACCTCGGCATATACCGTTTCCAATGTTTCCCGACCCATATCATCATACCCATAACCGGTTGTGGAATGAAAATGGCTGTCACTTACCCGATTATGTTTAAACGCATCAAGCACCCGTTTTTGGTTGATTTCTACAATGCTTGCAATTTCATTATATTTGCTTTGACAATCCTGCTCTGCTTGCTTCATATATACTTCTATCATTCGTATGTTATTGCTCCTTTATATAACTTGTTAATGGATGATCTTCCCGGATGTAACCTTTCACTCGATATTTCATCAGTTTCGGATCAAAATGGCGCTCATCCATGATTGTTTCTTGTTCAAATTGGCTCATGATCTTACCTTCATCCGGGTCAAGCCAAACATTATACCATTGCCACTCATCTCTTAATATTTCTTCCACCTTAGCCAGAATTCTTTGGATCTCGCTGGCTTCTGTTGCGCTCACCAGAATAGATGGATAGTTTGACGGAATAAAATCAGCTGTTAAACGATCCTTTTTATTATATACCGTTAACATCGGGATGGTATGAGCACCCAAATCCTTTAATAAAGCCATTACTGTATCCTGCTGCTGCTCCATATCCGGGTTTGCAGCATCAACAACATGCAAAATGAAATCGGCTTCGGTTACTTCTTCCAATGTGGAACGAAACGAAGCGATCAATGCGGTTGGTAAATCTTGCAAAAACCCGACTGTATCCGTAATCAATGATCTGAAGCCAGATGGAAGCTGAATTTGCCGTGTTAATGGATCAAGCGTGGCAAATAATTGGTTTTCCTCCAAAGTTTGACTGTTGGTGATGCGATTAAATAACGTTGATTTTCCAGCATTTGTATAGCCAACAATAGCAATTTGGAATACATGATTGGCTTTTCGTCGTTTCCGGTATTGTTCTCGCTGGCCGACCACCATTTTCAAGCGCCTTTTGATGTCAAAAATCCGCTGTTGGATATGACGTCGATCGGTTTCCAATTTTGTCTCTCCTGGACCGCGTGTTCCAATCCCTGCACCCAATCGGGACATGGCTACTCCTTGTCCGCGAAGCCGCGGCAGCAAATATTCCAATTGGGCCAGTTCTACCTGCAGCTTTCCTTCTTTTGTATGTGCACGCTGCGCAAAGATATCCAGGATCAACTGGCTGCGATCAATAACGCGTACGCCGAAGTGTTCACTCAAATTGCGAATTTGTCCAGCTGACAGTTCATCATTGGCAATCACCAAATCAATCGCAAATGCTTCAAGTTGGTCAGTGATTTCCTCAATTTTACCTTCACCAATATAATGAGCGGGATGGATATGGTGGCGATTTTGCGTAAATATCTGGCACACCGTACCTCCCGCCGTTTGACTCAAGGAAACTAATTCATCCAGTGAGGTGCTAAAATGTTCGTTTGTCTGTTGCGGCTTTTTCACCGCGATAATAAAAATTTGTTCCGCCATGTCAACCCTCTTTTTCTGTTTACATATGCCTATATCATAGCAAAGAAATAAAGATGAAACAATTGTATCGAAATCCAAAAGCGCTCTGGGGTGCTGGTGTAAGACATGGCAAAAAATCGTCAATGATACGTTTAATCCTCACCGTATAGCTGTAAGTCACTACCGGTCAGACGGATTAAATCATCTGCGGTATAGTGCTTTTCGCAGAGTACTCTTACCGCATGCCGTCGTATTGCCTGTTCAATCATATTACGGACATATCGTGCGTTCGCAAAATTCCGTTCTCCTTCCCGGGTTTTTCGATAAAGATGGTCTTGTAATTTCCGTTGTGCATCCTGTGATAAGCGATATTCCCGAAGCGATACCATTTGCTTGGCGATGTCCATCAGTTGGTCAACATCATAATCCTGGAAATCCAAAATGAATGGGAATCGCGATTTTAGCCCCGGATTAAGTAGTAAAAAACGTTCCATTTCATAGGGATATCCTGCCAAAATCAGTACAAAATCATTTTGGTTATCCTCCATATGTTTAACAAGTGTATCAATTGCTTCTTTGCCAAAATCTTTTTCTCCACCCCGGGCTAATGAATATGCTTCATCAATAAACAGCATGCCACCCATGGCCTTCTGAATAATCGATCTTGTTTTTTGTGCGGTTTGCCCAATATATTCACCAACTAAATCTGCCCGTTCCGCTTCAATAAATTGTCCTTTCGATAACAATCCCATCTCCAGATACATTTTAGCAAGCTTTCTGGCCACCGTTGTTTTCCCTGTTCCCGGATTCCCTTTAAAAAGCATGTGAAGTACTTGTTTGCTGGCGGAAAGGCCAATTTCTTTTCGTTTCTCACTGATCACGATGGTGGCATATATTTCTTTAATCGTTTTTTTTAGACGTTCCATTCCAATGAAGGATGAGAATTCCTGATCAATATGCGCGAATGGGCCATTATTCAGTTGGTCTTTATTCTGCCGCTCTGCTTTCTTATCATGAAAAACAATATTGATTTGCCCATTTTTATTGCGTACCATTTGCGTTTCCACTTCATCACCCCTTCGTCACGATAGTATACGTACGATAAGATGGAGGTGTGACAAACGCCTATGTAGAGGATGGAATTTGAAGGTAATGGATAAAGTGAAACTTCATTTAGTGGGGTGCTCTTCCCCCATTAATTAAGGAATTTATGGGCTGTTAATGCATGATAAAAATAAGCGGATACCAGTAACAAGTATCCGCTTATTTCGCTTATTCTTTTTCGAGATTTACATTTTTAACTGGGGCAAATGTGGAAATCGCATGTTTGAAAATCAGCTGTTGTTTACCATCTGTTTCAAATAAAACGGTAAAGTTGTCAAAAGCCTTTACGACTCCCCTGAGTTGAAATCCGTTGGTTAAAAATATCGTAACCGAAATGTGTTCCTTTCTAAGCTGGTTCAAGTAATTATCTTGAATGTTTACGGATTGTGCCATCCCATTTTCCTCCTCTTTATCTGTATATATTCTTATTCTATATTTCTTCCAAAAATCCTGCTAAATCAGCTAAAATAGTGTGAAATTTTTGATCAATCGTGTCGGGTTGAACGGTATACCAGTGTACATCAACCTTATTTTTAAACCATGTAAATTGCCGTTTCGCAAATCGCCGGGAATTACGCTTGACATGCGAAATCGCATCTTCAAGTGATTGTTCCCCTTTTAGATAGGGAATAAACTCTTTGTAGCCGATCCCCCTCATCGATTGTTCATTTTCCAGTCCTTGTTGGTACAAGTTCGCCACCTCATCCAACAATCCCTGCGCCATCATCTGATCCACCCGCTGATTAATTCGTTCGTATAATTGTTTTCGATCCATCTCCAATCCAATAAAAAGTGGATTGTACGGCGATTCACCCTGCCCCTGTTTATTTCCTGACATGGTTTTGCCAGTTGTTTCATAGATTTCAATCGCTCGAATCAATCGGCGATGGTTATTAGGATGGATCTTTGCTGCCTGATTCGGGTCAATCTTTTGTAAATACATATATAACTGATCCGGTCCATCACGTTGGATCATTTCTTCCAGTTGCTTTGTACGGGCGGGATCACGCCGCTGCTCGGAGAATTGATAATTAAACAAGGCCGCCTGGATATACAGTCCACTGCCACCCGCTAAAATTGGCAGGTGACCATGTGCCGCAATTTGTTGGATGTAATGCTGGACGTGATCCCGGTAGTCTGCTACTGAAAAAGGTTCGTCGGGTTTTTTAATGTCAAGCATATAATGCGGGATTCCCTGCATTTCTTCCTTGGTTATTTTGGCAGTACCAATGTCCAATCCCTGATAAACCTGCATGGAATCACCGCTGATTACTTCACCATGAAAAGCTTTGGCAATTTCAATGCTAAGCCTGGTTTTTCCAACCGCTGTCGGCCCAACCACTGCAATAATGTTTTGTTTCATTCCTACTCCCCTGTTATTCATTCGTATGCTTCATAAGCTCTGAGCATCCATACATATTTCTCTAATGTTTTTTGCAATCCAATAAGCAAATCACTTGTTGGTTCGTCTTTGAGTTCCTTAGCAAGTGATAAGCCGGTTTCTTTTATTTCATGAATCATTTGTTCATAATCCTGACGTAACTGCACCATGATCTCATTTTCCTTATCGTCAGCAGTAGCCTCTGCTAAAGTTGTTTCCTTTAGATATTTACTCATCGTTGCCAGTGGTTTACCTTCAATCATTAAAATACGCTCGGCAATTTCATCAAGATCATCGGCCACGGTCTGATACATTTCTTCAAATTGCCGATGTAATTCAAAAAAGTGTCTGCCTTGTACAAACCAGTGGTACCGATGCAATTTCACATACATCAAGAAATAATTGGACAACAACTGATTCAAAAAATTAACCAAACGTTGATTTTCCATATATACACCCCATGTTGTTACGACCATAACGCAATAACTCAGTCTTTTTTCCTAGCCTTGACGGATCCATCCATATTTATACTACCCTACATCACTCTCTTAAACATTTTTTCCAATTCATACGTGGAAAAATGAATAATAATAGGCCGGCCATGTGGACATGTAAATGGATCAGTTGTTGAGCGTAAATCTTCCAATAACCGAAACATATCGTCATGATTAAGGTGATGATTTGCTTTAATCGATCGTTTACAGGACATGAGAGTAGCAGCATCTTCTCTAATCGCCTCAATGTTGATTTTCTCTTCTTCCATGATCTGGTCAATCATTTCTCTGATGACTTCCTCTTCAAACCCTTTTGGGAACCATGTGGGATGAGAGCGGATGATATACGACTGCCCGCCAAATGGTTCGAGAAACAAACCAACTCGTTCCAATTCATCCCGATAGTTCTCAATAAAAATAGCTTCCTGTTTGGAAAAATCAAAGGTCAACGGGATTAATAATTCCTGTAACTCGTTTGTTGTTTTTCCCAGCTTTTGTTTGAAGAATTCATATTTGATCCGTTCCTGGGCGGCATGCTGATCAATCATATAGAAACCTTTTTCGTTTTGTGCCAAAATATATGTTCCTTGTAATTGACCGATTGGGTACATGGTTGGTACACGGTCTCTACCGGTCTTAAGTGGCTCCTGATATACTTCCTCTATATAGTCATCTGGAATTTCTTCGCTAATAGAAGGCGTATCTCCAGGTATCGTTGTTTCTATAGGTGGTTCAGTATTATCATTCAAATCAATGGGTCCCGTATCATTGGTAAACCATACTTTTTTTTCGTTTACTTGTTGTTCTGTCCGCCCATCCGATATGTACATTTGATCGGCTTGCTGTTCTGTCTGTTCAGGCGAGACAGTATTCGGCTGGGTAACATGATCAAATTGTAGTGTATGCTGCACAGATTCTGGCTGTCTTTTTTCTTTATATTCCATTTCCGGGATTAATGTTGTTTGCCGAAATTTGGAACGGATAGTTTCTTCAATCGCTTGAAACAATTCTTTATCTTTACTGAAACGAACTTCCAATTTTGTCGGATGGACATTGACATCGACCAAAATCGGATCCATGTCGATATTTATTATAGCAATCGGCTGCCGGCCAATTGGCAGTAACGTATGATAGCCATTAACGATTGCCTTGGCTAATGGAATACTTTTAATATACCGTCCGTTGATGATCGTAGAAATATAGTTTCTTGATGCCCGGGTGATTTCCGGTTTGGCAATAAAACCTTCAATCTGGAAATCAAGGGTTTTATGCTTAATTGGCAGCATTTTCTTTGCTACACTCATACCGTATACTTGGGCAATAACTTGCAGCATGTCCCCATTCCCGGTCGTTTTAAACAGTTGTTTGCCATTATGGGTCGCTTCAAAACGTATGGATGGATGGGATAATGCCAACCGGTTTAATAAATCGGTAATATGGCCAAGCTCCGTGTGAATCGTCTTCATATATTTTAACCGGGCTGGTGTGTTAAAGAATAAATCTTCCACGGTAATTTCCGAACCTTTGCGGGCATCGCTTTTTTCTTTGTGTGTTTCTTTACCACCTTCCAGTTTCAGTAAAGTACCAGCATGGTCTCCTTGGGAGGTTTTCACCGTTAATCGACTGACCGCTGCAATACTCGCCAATGCCTCGCCTCTAAAACCAAGTGTCTTTACATGAAATAAATCTGTTTCATTCTTTATTTTACTAGTCGCATGTCGTAAAAATGCCCGCTCACAATCTTCCTCCTGCATTCCGTCTCCATTGTCCGTAATCTTAATTTGTTGTAATCCTGCGTCAAGAATATCGATTTTAATCCAGTTGCTATTGGCATCGATGCTGTTTTCCACCAATTCCTTGACAACTGAAGCCGGACGTTCGACTACTTCACCAGCCGCGATCTTATTGGCAAGTGCATCAGGCATTTGTACGATACTCATAAACTACCATCCTTTCCACTGCTAACCATTCTTCCGTGATTTTGCAAGTTTTTGCAATCGGTATAAAGCATTCATGGCATCCATTGGTGTCATATCAAATATATCAAGTGCAATTAGTTCTTGTACAACATTCGACTCGGATTTTGTCTGTCTATGATTATCAGTGTTTTTTGCCGCTTCCTCGGGAAAAAACGATAATTGCTGTGGATCATTTCGTGTCTGCTTTTGCTCAGTTGGTTGATTATTTTCCAAATCATGCAATATTGCACTGGCACGGGTAATTAAATCATCTGGCAACGCGGCCAATTTGGCAACTTGGATCCCGTAGCTTTTGTCAGCGGCACCTTCCTGGATCTGGTGCAGAAATACGACATTCCCCTCATCTTCTTCCGCCCGCACATGAATATTTTTTAATTTATCCAATGACTCAGCCAGTGTCGTTAGTTCATGGTAATGGGTAGAAAACAGTGTTTTGGCATGGATGTGATCATGAATATATTCAACAATCGCCTGGGCCAGTGCCATGCCATCATATGTGCTTGTCCCTCGCCCAATTTCGTCAAACAGGATTAAACTGGAGTTCGTTGCATTCGCTATCGCATGATTCGCCTCAAGCATTTCCACCATAAAGGTACTCTGACCAGAAACTAAATCATCTGCAGCCCCAATCCTGGTAAAAATTTGATCAAAGATGATTAAATCCGCTTCCTCACAAGGAACAAAGCAACCAATCTGTCCCATAATAACAGTTAAGGCCAATTGTCGCATATACGTGCTTTTACCAGACATGTTTGGCCCAGTAATTAAGAGTACCTCCGTTTGTGGATCAAGCGTAATGTCATTAGGAACAAACGAGCCATCGTTCATCACCTGCTCGATAACGGGATGACGCCCGTTTTTAACGGATAGCGTATCCTTGACAAAATTTGGCCGTTTATAATTATTTGCTTCACTAACAGTGGCAAAACCTTGCAGGACATCAATCTGGCTGATCACTTCCGCAATGTTTTGCAAGAGTGGAATTTGTTCTTTTAGTTGATCGCGAATTTCAATGAATAACTGATATTCCAGTTCCACACTTTTTTCTTCTGCTTCCATAATCAGTTGTTCTTTTTCCTTTAATTCAGGTGTAACATAACGTTCAGCATTGGTTAACGTTTGTTTGCGCTCATATCGACCTTCTGGCAGCAAATGCAAATTGGCCTTGGTTACCTCAATATAATACCCGAATACCCGGTTATAGCCGATTTTTAACGACTTGATGTTGGTCTCTTGCTTCTCTTTTTGTTCCAATGCGGCAATCCATTGTTTCCCGTTTTGTGATGCATCCCGATAATTATCCAATGTCTCATGATAGCCGTCTTTGATAATCGAACCTTCCTTAATAGAAACCGGCGGCTCATCTACCAAACTCTTCTCTAAAAGATTAACAATTTCTTCCGGCCAGGCAATCATCTCACTTAGCTGCTGAATGCGTTCCTCGGAAAATTGCTGTAACGTTGCTTTTAGTTCTGGTATTTTGGCAAGGGATTGTTTCAATTGAACAAGATCCCGGGCATTGACATTACCAAATGCAATTCGGCCGGCCAGCCGTTCCAAATCATACACAGATTTCAGGGTTTCCCTTAATGTATCACGTTCCATGAACCCTTGATAAAAACCGTCGACGATCGCTAATCGTTCTTCAATGAGCTTACGATTCATTAGCGGACGTTCCAGCCATTTTTTTAAAAGCCGGGCACCCATCGCCGTTACTGTCTTATCAAGTACCCATAGCAAACTTCCATGCTTTTTCTTCTTCAACATAGTCTCCGTTAGTTCCAGATTGCGTTTCGAATACATATCCAGTGTTAGATAATCTTGTAATTCAATCCGTTTTGCCGGTTGCAGGTGATCCAGCGAGCGTTTTTGCGTATCCTGAATATAGTTTAATAGCCTGCTAAATGCCGCAATGAAGCGCTCATCATCCAGCTCCTCACATAAATCACGAAATTCGCCATTAAATGTTGTTTCATCTTGATAGGACAGGGTTACATTCAATTTTATCCGTAATGCTTCCTGCCAGTTTTCTGGTAATTTGGAGGAAATGACTATTTCGCTGATTGGCTGGTTATACAATTCATGGATAACCGCATCCCAACCATCGGTGATCATTATAATCCGATTTTCGCCGGTAGATAGATCATTATAAGCAATGACAAAGCTGCCATCGGAAAAATGGGAAAGACTAGCAATATAATTATTCTCTCCCTCGTTTAACATATTGGTTTCCATTACTGTCCCAGGGGTAATCAACTGAACAACTTCCCGCTTCACAACCCCTTTTGCTGTCTTCGGATCCTCGACCTGTTCACAAATCGCAACCTTATAGCCTTTATCGATTAAATTCTTAATATAACTATCCGATGAATGATACGGAACACCACACATTGGAATCGGTTCCTTTTGGCCGGCATCCCGCTTCGTCAAGGTGATTTCCAGTTCACGTGCGGCTTTAATCGCATCATCAAAAAACATTTCATAAAAATCGCCTAGACGAAAAAATAAAAAAGCATCCTTATGTGCTTGCTTAATTTGTAAATATTGTTCCATCATTGGTGTATATTTTGCCATGATAATCCTCCAAAAACGATATATCTTGTTATATTATAGCATATTTAAAAAGAATCCAGCGACACATACTCAGGAAATTAAATGCTGAGTATGACTCACGCTCATAGGTGGAGGCATTACCCGTTATTAAATGGTAAAAAAATTTACGAGAGAATTACTCCCTCGTAAATTCGTTAATCTTTTGAACTGTTGCCACTTTCGTTTAAAAACTCTGGATTTACGTCACTTAATTCTTCATCAGTGATTTCATAGTCATCCCAATCCTCATCATCATCGTCATTGTCACAGCCTTTTGGATCTACACGAACACATATCTTCGTGTCGCCAATGACCTGCACAACAAATTCCCGCTCAATTTCAACCACAATTTTGTGACCTTGATTAGCAATCTTGCATTCCAGGCAATTTGGCTGTTGGATTACTTTACAAATTACATCGTATTCATCACTCAGGCAATTATCATCTTTGATTGACAATGGAATGTAATCGCAATAGGTTACCCGTTCCGTAACGACTTCTGTTTTCGTATTGTCGTTGTACGAATACCAAATATTAATATCGTAGCTGCCATTTACCTCTACCGTATCTTCTGATTTTTTCTTGGCATTATATAAATGGTTGATAACCCAGCAACCCAGAATACTTGACGGTCTATGTGACGGGGTGACGGAATGTGTTGCCTGGGTGAATTTGCGTCCCTTTCCACAAACGGCTCTGGTAATGATTTCCCTGTAATCTTGTTCAAGAAAACTCATGATTACGTTTACCTCCTCTTTTTTCATAGTCATTTTATGCAAGACAAATACCTAAAGTGCATAGCTTCATGCAGCCCAGGAAAAGTACCTTGCAATAGCCTACGAAAAATAAAGGAAAGTGTTACGAAAATATAAAGTGAAACTTCATTTAGTGGGGGTTTCCTTTCCTCCCCCACTAATGTTAGTTGAACAGAATCAGGAATTTACGGGCTGTTTATCCCCCACCTTCTGAGTTTTAAGTTACTCTCACTTATGGAGGTTGGGGTATTACAGCCCGTTAATGCGTGATAAAAGAGGCTGGGACATAACTAGCCAAAAATAGTAAATAAAAAGGTTCCAAGCAATAAAAAATTTGCTTGGAACCTTTTTTGAGGAATTTCTCCATCTCCCGGTACTATTTTACCGTTAATGGCGGCTTTTTTTCTCAAATTCACCGCCATCAATGCGAAGGCTAATTCATTTTTCACCTTCTGTTTTCCTCTGACAGAAAAA
>NZ_JBFNXI010000061.1:0-15398 GCF_040812445.1 Lentibacillus sp. L22
GATCTCTAGTTTAAGCAAACCATTTCTGGAAAGGTTCCATCTTATTTTACGAAAATAACCCAGAGCTAAGCTTCATTTATCTTTTTGGTTAGAAGTATGAATAATTCAGGAATGAATTGATAAATGTTGGTGCCAAGATAAGACTATTTGATGGTGAATTAGTTAAAAATAAAGAAGTATCTGTTGAATACTTGATGAATAGATTTGATAGATATAAAGATATACAAAAACAAAATGAAATGTTAGATGATTTAATGTATGGTGAAGGAATTTGATCTCCCTTTTTGAGGGGGATCTTCTTTTATATTCCGTCTGGAGGAAGGTGTTTAAGAATGTGCAAATCTGAAATAAAGTTACCAGATAATCGAATTAATCCGGATTTTTGGCTGATTTAATCTGATAAACGGAGGCTGGAATAAAGTGGCTGATTTACATTACTACATTAAAAAATGGGATAAGGGGCGAATTTATGGCGAATTTAGAAACCCAGTTAAACAACTTATGGGCAGGCATAATAAAAAATTAGACTTCGATTTGTTAAATAATAGGATATTCTTATCCCTGGAGGTTTTGGAAAATGGCAATGTAAACAGTTTCAATGTAACTTTTGTTGGTGTTTCGTCACATTATTTTTTAAGGAATAATGGGGAAGAAAGATTCTCGTTTTATAAGATAGAGGATGAGGATTATTTGGAATTGACGTCAATTGATTATTTTGAGAAAGGAGTAGGGAACATTGTTATTAGTTCAACCAAAGAAGAGTAAGTGAATATTTCTCTAGCGCAAATTTTGTCTTAGAAATTTGGAGTGCCATGTTATTTATCGAAGCAAAGGCCATCAAGATTAACGGTGTTGTTTATAATAATTTAGTGTAGATATAACGTAATAGAGTTTCTGGAGAAAGATTACCAGATGGGTGCGGAGTTTGATTAAACCTTGATGGTACCTTTAAAGGATTCATTGACCAATGAAAAAAGGCGGTTTATAAATGGAAAATCTAGAGATTATATTATCTGATTTTAGTAAGGGTAGAATCAATAAACTAATTGATGAAGAACTCAAATTATCTACATTAAGATCTAGGTCATCACATTTTTATGATAATGTTTCGGAAAAGGATTTGGATTTTTCTCATGTGAACAACATGGAAGAGACTTTATCACCGAAAGGCACAGGAAATATATTTTTGGAAGAATTGCAGTTAGGTATATCGTTAAAAAACGTATTAATAGTTTTCTCCTTTGATGAACATAATGGTGACATTGTATTTAATTTTCCTGAAAATGAATTATCAATGGATGAGGGGAATGACAATAGGTTAAGGCTGAAAAAGCTAGTACATTTTCTGGTTAATTTGAGAAAAAACTATGATATTCCAAAAGTTGTAATTGGTTATGAACCTGCCGCTGATGAGGATACTTTGTTAATAAAAATCAATAATACCGTAACCATTTATGACCCAATGAAATAAAAAATATTTTCTTGATTTAATCGCCTTAAGGAGGGTTTTTGAGATAGAGTTTTTAATACACTACCGGAATCATGGCAGGAATATAAACAATGTTACACCCAAGGATATAAGTAAGCAGAGGTATGTTCAGGAGCTTGCGGAACAAAACAGAATGACAGATGAGGAAGCAATCCAAATACAACAGTATCTGCAAAAAATAAGTGGTGAAGAAGTAACGACAAGCAAGGTAGGAGTTGCACCTCATAGTTTCCATAATCAGGAATTGGCACAAAAGCAAAAAGAGATAGAAGACCTGCAAAAAATGATCAGCTCCCGGCAAACATCTGCGTCACAGGGCGAAAGAGAATATTATGCGAGAGAACCGATTACCTTTGAAGATAAACGAAAGGTGATGGGTGGTAACTCTGACTTGGCTGGAGATCCATATATGATGGGGCATATTACTGTTGCCGGGGCAAATTTCATGTTTGATGATATTGTGACTATCGCAGATCCAAACGCGACAGTGGCCAACAAGATGATGGCTGGGTTGTTTTTGTTTGGGAAGCCGGCTAAAATAGTGGGAAAAGGTGCAGAGGCGTTTAAGGTTGGGGGGGAGGTTAAGGAGGCTAGTAGGGTAAAGTATGAAAGACTCCAAATAGTTTTACGAATAGAGAAAAGAATAAGGTGGAGTTAAAGTGGAGCATTATGCCAAGGTTATACGATTAAATCCTAATATTGAGGAAGAAGTAAGAGTCGAAATTAATGGGAATGAATTTACAGGTTTTGCGATTATATGTCCATATGAAATTGAGGAAGGTAAGAGATATCCAGTTGAGTTGGGGTTTGCCATTTTAGATGAATTTACAATACATGAACTATTCGATGATAAAAAAGGGATAATGAATATTGATAACGCAGGTTATACATCTAAAATTTTTGGGATTTTACATGAAGAATATATCGACGCAGGGATTGCGATCCAGGATGACGATGGATATTTCCAAGACTTTTTACCCTTAACAGGGAAGTATGTTGAGGTTGAGGTAGACAAGATAAATATCGAATTTTTATAATCCCTAAACTTGATTCATATTATATTTAATATTCACCCTCCCTTGAATATAACCTTGATGGGCTTTGAGTCTTTCAGGTTTTTTGCTAGGTTAAGAAGATATTGAATTCGACAAAAGGTAATGTGTGGTAACTTCGATCTTTTTGGGATCCATATTATATATTGGATAGACTGACTAATTATCCTGGAGGTTAATAAGATGGAAACTAGTACAATGGAAGAAATATACCAACAAATTGCTAACTCACTAGTCAATATCATACCTGAGGAATGGAAAGAAATTTATCTATACGCTGAGTTTAGGGACGGGTATAAAAAGGTTTTTTCTATTATTACCCTGAAGCTAATAGTAAACCGATCTATAGTCTTGATTTAACCGATTTATTTAATGTTGGTGAGGACGAATTCGATGACTTGGAGGATGAGCTATATCATTGTTTTGCGAAATTACATGAAGAATTTAATAAGCAAGGACAGGAACAATGGATCAACCTCACCTTTATCCTGAATAATACTGGCGAAATGAAAATCAACTATGGATATGAGGATCTTACCCAGCTCAGCTCTGTGGAAAAACAGGAGAAATGGGAAGCTAAGTATTTAAAGTAATATAACAATTGATGATAGAACGGTTCCAAATTTTATGCAATTTCTCATCGAAAAACTATTTTTTAGAAGAGGGGTTTTTAAAAAGATCTGTTAAGTGATCCTGGTATAGCCTGAGCAAAAAGGAAAATATTTAGAAAAAACATGAAGCGCCTTTGACTGATAAAGAGTTGAGGCGCTTGATTTTTTGAAAGAACATTTAAAAAACATGGACGTTATGCAAAAGAATATTAGATTATGCAATATTTCATAGAAACACTAGCTAAAATGACTGGAAATAAAGGTTTTGCCCTTGGCATGAAAATTGCAACTATTATAATACTGGAACATCAAATCCAAAAGGAGGTTTTTTAGTATCACAATTTTAATATTGGCACCGCTTTCAACCTAATTTAATTGCCATGTAAAGGAGAGCTGATAAATGTCAGAGAAAGATACGCTAAAGCGTTCGCTTGGACTATGGGCGATTGTTGGTCTTGGTTTAGGCTATATGACGCCAACCGTTGTATTTGATACGTTTGGGATTGTCTCAAAGGAAACCAGTGGAGTTGTACCGCTTGCATATGTTGTAGCATTAATTGTCATGTTATTTACCGCGATTAGTTATGGAAAGATGGTACAAGTATTTCCGAGTGCTGGTTCCGCTTACACGTATACACGAGAAACGATGAATCCGTATCTTGGTTTCATGGTTGGTTGGGCGGCATTATTGGATTATTTGCTGTTGCCGATGGTCAATGCTTTGATTATTCGCATTTACATGGTGTCTTTTTTTCCAGAGGTACCTGCATGGATCTGGGTAGTTGGCTATGTAATCGTAGTGACAGGGGTTAATATTTGGAGTATGGGGAAAACATCCAATTTGAATTCCATCCTTATCGTTTTTGTATCCACTTTAATTGTAGCCTTTATTGTTCTCGCCTTTATTAAACTATCACAAGGGATGGGGCAGGGAACCATTATGACAATGGATCCACTATTTCATTCCAATGTGGAGATTACCTCGGTTTTGACCGGTGCAACAGTTGTTTGTTTTTCATTCATTGGTTTTGATGCCATTACGATGTATACGGAAGAGGCGAAAAATACCAAGGTTATGCCGAAAGCGATTATGCTGACTGTACTGATAGGCGGAGGTATCTTTTTTGTATGCGGTTATTTCGCCCAGGCATTGTTTCCGGATGTATCGCAATTTAAAGTGGTTGATGATCCGTTACCTGAGATAGGCTTATATCTTGGTGGAACACTCTTCAAAATATTATTCGTCGCTGGTGCGTTTGCAGCGACAACAGCTTCCGGACTTGCGTCACATGCCAGTGTTTCCCGTCTGTTATATGTGATGGGGCGAAATGGAGTATTACCAAGAAAATTCTTTGGGTATGTCCAT
The DNA here is from genome assembly GCF_040812445.1 of Lentibacillus sp. L22. Classification (NCBI taxonomy): domain Bacteria; kingdom Bacillati; phylum Bacillota; class Bacilli; order Caryophanales; family Bacillaceae; genus Lentibacillus; species Lentibacillus sp. L22. The sequence goes on from NZ_JBFNXI010000061.1 coordinate 4,519, forward strand.
CCCAAATTTAGAACTCCAGTCCTGTCGATTATATTAGTTGGCGTCGTCTCGTTGTTTGCAATAACCCCTAGTCTGGAATTGATTTCTGCTGTGATTAATTTTGGGGCATTGATTGCTTTTACATTTGTTAATTTGTCCGTTATTGCCTATTTTGTATTCCGGAAGAAAAGGTATAAAACGCCAAGGGATATTTTTTCCTATTTAATCATGCCGCTTATCGGAGCAGGATTAACAGGTGTTTTATGGTACTTTCTGCATGCTGATGCGCTTATTGGTGGTGTCGTTTGGGTGGCGATCGGGATTATTTACATGCTGTTTCAAACGAGATTCTTTAAAAGGAAGATGGCTGATTTTGATTTTGAAGAAGCGGAAAAAGCGACATCCCTTTGATGAGGATGTAAAACTGTGGTATATGGAGCAATATGTAAAAGACACATTGAAGGCGATTACCTATTAAACGATTAAATTTTGATTTTGGGGAGGCTACACAATGAAGGATGATACGAAATTATCCAGATCCCTGTCGCTGTTTTCCGTTGTATTATTCGGGTTTGCATTCATGGCGATAGGAACCGTGTTCAGCACATATGGTGTTGCATCGCAATTATCACATGGCATGGTTGCCGGTTCGTATGTTTTGGCATCAATCGTGATGTTATTTACGGCCTATAGTTACGGACAAATGGCTAAAGCTTATCCGACCTCCGGATCCGCTTATACGTATTCTCAAAAAGCCATTAGTCCACATATAGGTTTTCTTGTGGGATGGGCTATATTAATGGACTATATCTTCATTCCAATGGTCAATTATTTGCTGTTTGGTATTTTCTTTTCGGCGGCTATTCCGGAAATACCATCGTATGTTTGGATTTTGTTGCTGATTATTATAATAACTTTTATTAATATTAAGGGGGTAAAATTAGCTACCGGTGCGAATGTATTGATTATTGGATTCTCCATATTTTTCATCATTCTTTTCTGTCTGTTTTCTGTAAAAACGATTCTTCAAGGTACAGGTACAGGGATGCTCGTGAATATGGAACCGTTTATCAACACGGATGAACCGTTAAAGTTTATCGTGGCCGGCGCAGCTTTACTTTGTTTTTCCTTTCTTGGGTTTGATTCCGTGTCCACTTTTGCTGAAGAAACGGTTAATCCTAAAAAGAATATCCCACGAGCTATTTTAATTATCACGATCATCGGGGGACTCATTTTTGTCATTGTGTCGTATTTCGCACACAATGTATGGCCAGATTATGCGAGTTTCAAAGATCCGGATTCAGCCTCCTATGAGATTATTGAACTTGTGGGTGGGAATTTTCTAAAGACATTATTCTTAATTATGTATGCGGCAGGTGTAGTAGGTTCAGCCATGTCATCACAAGCCAGCGCTGCACGTGTACTGTACGCTATGGGAAGGGATGGGCAGTTACCGAAGAAATTTTTTGGTAAATTGCACAAAAAGTATAAGACACCGGTCAATAATATTTTGCTAATTAGCATTTTATCATTGTCATCATTATTTTTAAGTTTGACATTGGTTGCTTCTTTTATTAATTTTGGCGCATTTTTAGCATTTACGTTTGTGAATATCTCTGTTATTGTTTTATTTTTTGGACGACAGAAAAAACGTTCGCTTAAAGGGATTATCTGTTACTTGATTATGCCTTTGATCGGTGGGGTTCTTGATATATGGTTACTTATCAATCTCGATATACATTCCAAAGTTCTTGGAAGCATCTGGTTTTTATTAGGGGTTTTATATTTAGCGTTTTTAACAAAGGGCTTTAAAAAACGTCCACCGGAATTAAGATTGGAAGAAACAGAAACAGCATAATCAAATAGATAGATTTCATTATAAGAACAGCAAGGAGCTATGCTGAAGTAGTTCCTTTGCTGTTATTAAAGTAAAAACTGGATAGGTGGTACAAGGATGTTTTCATATTTAATGAATACGCATAATAATATGCAATTAATAATAGGTTATGCAATTTATCATAAAAACGATAGTTAAAACCGTTTGGATCAACAAATATGTAGTTGGCACGAAAATTGCATTCACTATAGTTGTAGGATTATATTTCATTCTTTGTAATCTTTGTCGCTACCTTAGAGGTTTTTTGAATTCTACTTTTATAAAATGCAAACATTTTGTAACCGCTTTAAAACGTTGGAAGAGGAGGATAATTTTATGGTTCTAGCAGACAAAATATTTTCCAGTCAATCCGTATTTACTGGTTTACAGGATCATGCCCAACCGGGTGCGATTGCGTTGAAGGATAACAAAATAATAGCTACTGGTTCTATAGAGGAAATGAAAGCATTCATTGGACCGAACACAAAAGAATTTGATTTTGGTGATCGAACAATTATGCCTGGTTTCCACGATGCGCATCTTCACATTATGCTGGGTGCATTGTTAATTCATGGTAGTGTTGATTTATCAGATGCTATTTCTTCAGGGGATGCCATCGAAAAAGTAAAGGAGTTTGCCGATCAAAGGCCAAATGATGAGTGGATTATCGGTTATGGTTGGGATCATTTAAGCTGGGGAGAGGACTTCCCTAATCGCTTTATTATTGATCAGGCAGTCATTGACCGACCAGTGCTCTTGTTTCATGCAGAATTGCATTATGCGTGGGTTAATAGTAAAGCGCTTAAAACGGCCGGGGTAACAAGTGAAACAGAAAACCCATCCAATGGAAAGATACAAAAAGATGAAGATGGCGAACCAACCGGTATTTTAATTGAAACTGCAACATCTCTGGTGGCAGACGTCGGGTTAGCCATGTCCAAGCAGGATCTGCAGGGGTTGTTGGAGGCTTTTTTGCAGGAAACGGCCAGATTGGGTATTACTTCAGTCAATGATTTATACCAGAGTAGTGTTGAACAAATGCATGGTCCAGACATATTCCATTTATTTAAAGAATTTGATGAAGCAGAACGATTGACTACCCGCATTCATCTTTATCCAGTTTTAGATGGCAACATAGAAGAAGCGAAAGATATGAAAAAAACCTTTGATTCGGGAAAACTAAAAATTTCGGGGCTGAAGCAGTTTATTGATGGTGTTGTGACAAGTCATACCGCTTATATGTTAGATCCATATGTAGATAAACCCGAAACAAAGGGAAATACTGCTTTACCAAAAGAGGTGATAAGAAGGCGCGCATTACAGGCTGATAAGGAAGGATTTCAAATCCGGTTTCATGCTATAGGAGATGGAGCAGTCAGTTTTGGTCTGGATGTTTTTGAAGAAGCACAAAAAATAAATGGAGTTAGAGATTCGCGTCATGCATTGGAACACATTGAGGTAATTCATCCGAATGACATATCAAGACTAAAGGCGTTGGGAGTTATTCCTTCCATCCAGCCTGCTCATTTGGCGCTTATGCCAAAAGAAAGTCATACGACACGGGTGAAAAAAGAAAAACATCCCTATCTATATACTTGCAAGTCATTACAAGGGGAAGAAATAAAGGTATCATTCGGTACTGACTTTCCGGTAACTGTATTGAACCCGATGCTGGAAATTTATTATGCCGTAAATCGATTGGATTACACTGGAGAAAATGTTTGGAATGCGCAAGAGAAACTTTCTGTTGCAGAAGCTTTGAAGGCTTACACTAGTGGTTCAGCATACAGTGTTTTTAGAGAAGATGAATTAGGAACGTTAGAAGAAGGAAAGCTTGCGGACATTGTCGTTTTGGATGAAAACATCTTCAAAATACCCCGGGAAAATATAGCTGATGTGAAAGTTGCTATGACAGTGGTTGACGGAAAGATTGTTTTTCAAAAGAGCAATTCATCAACTTCCGAACATTACCGTGCAAAAGCAGAGAGGTGATGGACAAGGTTTAACCGCTAAAAGTAGTTCTGCTTCAATCGATAAAAAGATTATAAAAAAGATAAAGAAACACGTGGCACATATTATGGGAGGGAAAACAATGGTCTATATTAATGGTGAATGGAAAGCATCCAACGAAAAGTGGGATGTGGTTAATCCTGCAACAGGAGATGTGATTGAGTCTATTGCAGTCGTGGGTAAGGCGGAAACAAAAGAAGCGATTTCTTGTGCGAAGGAAGCATTTAAAACCTGGAAGAAAACGACGGGGAATCAACGAAGTCATTACTTGGCGGAAACCGTTCGTTTAATGAAGGAACGTAAGGATGAATTAGCAGAGACCGTTACCAAAGAAAACGGGAAACCACTTGCAGATGCAAAAAGTGAGGTTAACAGCGCTATCAGTTATCTGGACTGGTATGCAGAAGAAGCTAAACGTGTGTATGGGGATACGGTACCTGCTTCCCACCCAGATAAACACTTAATGGTCATTCGTCAACCCGTTGGTGTAGCTGCTGCGATTACGCCGTGGAACTTTCCATTGTCAATGATCACCCGAAAAATTGCACCTGCACTTGCTGCCGGATGTACGATTGTATTAAAACCGGCTCCGGCAACACCATTATCCGCCATCAAAGTGTTTGAATGTTTCCATGAAGCTGGATTGCCAAAAGGCGTGGCGAATCTCGTGATTGGAGAGGCAGAGGAAATCGGCAGTGAGATGACGAGCAATCCGGATGTACGCAAAATCACCTTTACAGGATCAACCGCAGTCGGTAAAAAATTAATCCGCGATTCAGCGGATACGGTGAAAAAGATCTCTATGGAACTGGGAGGCCATGCACCGCTCATTGTGTTTGAAGATGCGGATCTGGATGCAGCCGTTGAAGGTGTCTTGCTTTCGAAATTTAAAAACACAGGTCAAACCTGTATCAGTACCAACCGGATATACGTTTCTGAGAGTGTTGCTGAAGAGTTTGGAGAGAAGCTTGCCGAGAAAGTTTCTCAGTTAAAGGTTGGCAATGGTTTGGAAGATGGTGTCGATGTTGGTCCGCTAATTAGCGATGCGGCATTAGAAAAGGTATCCAGTCATGTAGAAGATGCCAAAAAACATAACGGAAAAGTGCTCTGTGGTGGAAAAACAACCGGTGGTGAGCAAAATTTCTATGAACCAACCGTTATTCAGTATGCCAATGATGAGATGAAGATTGCGACGGAAGAAACATTTGGCCCGGTAGCACCGATCTTTACATTTAAAACAGAAGAAGAGGTGACAGAACGCGCGAATCATGCCTCTTATGGATTGGCTGCCTATTGTTTCACCAATGACTTGGGTCGTGGACTTCGAATGATGCAAGAATTAGAGTTTGGTATTGTTGGTATTAACGATCCAACACCAATTACCATTCAGGCGCCGTTTGGTGGTGTGAAGGAAAGTGGGATTGGTAAAGAAGGCGGAAAATACGGTCTGTTGGAGTATTTAGAGGAAAAGTATGTTTCTATAAAAGAGAACAGGTAAGATTTTTTGAACCAGTATGTTACGAAATGCTGGTTAAGCGAAACATGATCAGGGGTGATTCGCTTGTTCTGAACAGGCGTGAACTTTATCCGAGCGGGTACTTGCTAAATTCGCAGCCGTGTATTTTCAAGTGGATACATGTCAATCTCGGGTGACCGCGATGCAATTTCAGTGGAACAAGCTAAACCCGGGCGAATACAAGCCAAACTCAAGCGAATCGCACGCCTAGCCCGAGCCGGCCGCCGTACTTTTTGGGCGCATTCCCTGTCAATGGAATAGAGGAGGAAAATGTATGTCATCATCAGATATCTCAAACATAGAGAAGAAACTGATTGTCAGAAATACGAGACCAGAAGACATCGATAACATTATTAAGATGAATAAACTTGGTTTTGGCAATGCAGATATTGCTTTTAAACGAGAACACTTTGAAAGTCAATTGAAAATTTTTCCTGAGGGTCAGGTTTGTATTGAATATGACGGGGAGATTGTCGGTTCGTGTTCCAGTATTATTGTTGACTTTGATGAATATGGGGAAGATCATTCATTCGATGAGATCGCTGATGAAGGGTTTATTCGCAATCATGATCCGGCTGGCAAAAACCTATATGGCATTGAAGTTGTGGTTCATCCGGAATATCGCCAAATGAAGATTGGCAGGAGATTATATGAAGCACGCAGACAAATCTGTAAAAGGTTCAATTTAGAAAGTATTCTATTTGGCGGGAGGTTGCCAAACTATCATAAGTATGCGGATCAGATGTCAGCTGAAGAGTATGCCAATGAAATTATCAAGCAAAATTTATACGATCCCGTACTCACCTTTCAGCTCATGAATGGCTTTAAACTGCGAAAAGTGATGCCAAACTATTTACCAGATGATCATGCCTCGTTAAAATATGCAACCTTGATGGAATGGAAAAATCCAGATTATTTGCCAGAAACAAACGAGCTATATCAGCGTGCGTACCCGGTACGAATAGCTGCGATTCAGTATTCAATGAAGGAAATTAAGTCGTTTGAAGCGTTTGTCGCACAAAGTGAATATTATGTGGATGCCAGTTCTAAGGTGCGTTCAGATTTCGTTGTGTTCCCGGAGTCGTTTACCATGCAGCTGTTATCTTTTTTAGGAGAAACCGTACCAAGTAAGCAGGTAAGGAAAGTTGCGGCGTATACCAATGATTATTTGCGAGCGTTTTCCGATATGGCGATTCGATACAGTATCAATATCCTCGCAGGGTCGCAGTTTGTAGAGGAAAATGGGTCGCTTTACAATGTTTCCTATCTGTTTCATCGCAACGGCACGATTGATAAACAGTATAAGCTGCATATTTCACCAGATGAACGGAAATGGTGGGGGGTTCAACCTGGCAATGCGGTAAACGTGATTACTACCGATTGTGGGAAGGTTGCGATCTTAATGGGGTATGATATTCAGTTTCCAGAGCTTGCGCGAATTGCGGTTGATCAAGGAGCCCAGTTGATTTTCACCCCATTTACCGCGCAGGATCAGCAAGGGTATTTACGGGTTCGCTATTGTGCACAAGCCAGAGCCATTGAAAATCAAGTAGCTACGATTACGGCAGGAACGGTTGGCAATTTGACACAGGTTTACCATATGAATACAAATGATGCGCGGTCAGGAATTTTTTCACCAATTGATTACAGTTTGGCTGCAGACGGAGTGATTGCTGAAACTGGCGCGAATATCGAGACGATGGTAGTGGGGGAAGTAGATCTGGAAGCACTACGGCGAAATCGTCTGGTTGGCACAGTGACACCTTTAGAAGATAAAAGAGATGATTTGTATCGGGTGGAAATATGCAATAAACCACATGTAACTTTTGTAAATTCTTAATGATGAATCCCGACAATCCAAAAGATGGCTGGAATCCGGATGAAAAGATCATCTTGGTAGAAGCATTACGTGATTACACCATTGGCTCAGCGTACGGAGGATTCCGGGAACATGAACTAGGTACATTGGAAAAGGCAAACTTGCTGATGTGATTGTGCTTGACCGTAATCTGCTTGCTGTGCCAGTAGAAGAAATCAAAGAAGTAAAAGTGGAATTAACAGTGATGGATGGAGAGATTGTTTTTCAGGATTCATATAGCAAGGTTTAGTGGAAAGGGAGCGTAATGCGGCTCCTTTTTTTCTTGTTGTTAAAAGGCACATAAAGGTTCACCGGTTTTAGGAATCGCTGAAAAAAGAGCGAAAAGTGCTGATAAAAGAGCTGAAATCGCTGATAAATTGCTTGGAATCGCCGATGAAAGTGGAAAAACCGCCGATAAATACCTTTAAGTCGATCAGGGCATAAGAACCAATGGGTTTTGATGACAGGGTATTGACCATCTTCCTGTAACTGGGAATAAAGTAATGCTGTCCAAAAAACAAATAGATCAAAAGACACTTCGAATGCGTGCTGGATGTATCATATAATTTAGGTTAATTGGTTTATTTTCACATTCGGAAATTATCATTGTATGCAGGGGTGCAGGTTCATATGAGTGCTATGGATCATCGGCATTTGAAAATAAAAATTCTATAGCAGAGGAGATGAGTAGATGAGCAGTTCGACACTAAGCAGTTTAAATGCGCAAAGAACGACTGTTTTGGCAGGGATGGATGGTGCACGGTTTACAAATTGCGGAATTGGAGGAGAAAATAGCCAAGTTGAAAAAGGCATCAGGTAAACTGGCAAAAAGCATTTCCGTATTACAATCTACCAAAGGTTCCATCGACAGTTTGGAAATTGACGAAGACAGTTGGAAAGGAGAGAAGGAGAATAAATTTGAGGAGCGTTATAGTGAATACAAAAAAAGTGTGAAAGAGTATATTTCCAAGACGGAAGATGCCCAAGAGGCGATACAGGACGACATTAAACGGTATGAGTCACTAAAAACATCGCTTACAACCGGTTTGCATAACTTGGAAATTACACTTGACTCGCTGAATAGTCAGATTGCTAGTGCGGAAAAGGAGTGAGATGAATGGGAGAAGAAGTTGGTATTCAATTAGGGGAATTCCGTTCAAAAGTTGAAAAATTAAGATCTTCGGTTACCAGTATTGAAAGTGGGATTAAAACAGGTCGTACATTTGAAAAAACAAATATTAAACCGTTTAAAAATGACTTAAAAAACACAATTGAAGCGATCGAACTGTTACAAAAATATAAAACACTTCTCCATTCAGATATTGATACATTGGAGAATGTTGGAGAAAAAATAGAAGAAAATGATGAAAAGCTGGCGGAATTATCCACCGCCAATGTAACCGGTGCGCAACCAATGGTATAATTATTGGAGGGGTTTAAATGGGGCATAAGGTAGACATATCAGAGGTTATTGACTTCTCGGATGACTTGAAAACGATGTCCGAGGATATTCAATCAAGCCTAGATGATGTGCAAGAAAGTATCGATCAGATTAATGCAATGAGTACTTTCTCGGGAAAGACAGCAAAAGAAGCAAAGGGTTATTTTAACGACCTACATAAAACCATTCTGGAAGCCTTTAATGGTTTATTTACAGATCTGGAAAATAATTTAAAGAAGCACTTAGATACATTTGAATCAAATGTCGATTCTAGTAAGTTAGCAATTATTCAGAGTAACTATTTAAATGATACAGCAGAAGATGTAAACGATGATTACCAAGATTTACTTGATGAACACGAGTCCATATACGATACTATTAGCAGTGTAGCGGATATTAGTAGCGCAACTTCCCCTTCCTTATTGAAGTCGCTATGAACAGAGCTAACACGAGTGATGGTGAGGCTCGATTTACTGATTATAAAAGTAAATCTACGGATGTTGGGTTAGCAGCTTTAAAGGATTATAATGAGGGGAAACAGAGGGAAGCGGAAATCGAAAAGGCCAAAGACATCCGAGATGAGGCGATAAAAGATCTTGATGCAGATTCGCGTACATACTTGCAAAAGGCCTATACAAAATTGAAAAACGATGAGATCAGCAAAGATCAATACGATGATATTGTATCGGGACTGAAAGATATTCAAAATGGAAAGGATACAGAATCTAAGACTGTTTGGAATTTTATAATAGAAAACGCGAAAGAAATTGGAACACTGTCTGGTGAAGGTATGATTGCGAAGTATATAGAAAAAGGTATTACGGAGCAAGGAAAAAAAGTGAAAGCAGATGGTATAAAGGTACAAGATAGAGGTAAAATCGTTAAAATGATGAATGGCGAACTCCCCGAAAAAGGTTTGCCTAATTACCTTATGGAGAACGGGAAAAATATCATAAAGAATGGAGAAAACATCGTAAAAGCCGGCAATTCTATAGGCGGAGCGTTTATGGTGGGAGATGTTTTTTATGGAATGTATGATGATATGGATAATAATAACATGACGTCAGGTCAAGCTGTAACACATACTGCCGGAAAAGTAGGAGCAGGTATGTTAGGAGATACGTTAGGAACGGGTTTTGTTGCTGGAGGGGCCGCCCTTCTGGGGACTAATCCAGGAGGATGGGCAGTAGCAGCCGGTATAGCAGGGGCTACTGTTGCAACGTGGGGTTTTAATAAACTTTATGATAATAACGTTATGCACATTCAAGATGGAGTGGAGTGGGCGGGTGAAAAAGTGGACGAGTTCACGGACAGCCTTAGCGATTTCAAGAACGATGTAAAAGAGGGAGTAAGTAATATGATTGATGGTGCTGGCGAGGCTTTTAAAGGTGGTCTTGATTTCATCAATCCATTTTCCTAATGTACTAATTGAATGAAATGGGGGATCGTCAAATGAATTGTAAGGTACAAGGTGCATTTAAAAACCTCCGGTATAGAATTCTGACTATTGATGGGGAAGGGTATATCCTGGATACGGGAAGTTCTTTTTGGAAAATTGTATTCCCATTGTTTTTCTGGATGTTTCCGAATACAGTTTTCAAAGTGGATGATCCAAATATAACTGAAAAACTGAAGTCACCAGAAGTAAATCAAACAAAAACAGGACATTCCAGTATATTGGGAGCGGGTGTTGGCATTTTCTTAGCGACTCTTTTAAAATCTTTGGCAGATTACTTCGCTCTCCCGGATACCCCGCTAATCAATTCTGTGATTCTTGGTATCCTTGTATTAATCGTATTAGTATTGTTTGCATTTTTAAATCACAAGCTAAAAAAAAAGCTGTATCGCACTGTTAACCTTGAGGAGTTATCAATAGATAAATTATGGATAAGACCTAAGTCTTTTAAACATTTTTTGCAGGGTTTATTAACCTATCTTTTTGTTTTGCTATTAAACACAGTGTTTTTTTACTTGTCAATTGCATATCCCGATGTCGTAACACTATTTTTTACAATGGTTATTTTGTTTGCTTTACTGTATACCAATATTTTTATAACACCAGTAGGTATTACTCCTGTGAAATTCAAGGGTGGCAAAAGAACAGCGGTTTAATGCTGAACAAGGAATAAAATATTTTCTCAACTTTCGCGGAGTAAAAAGTTAATTTAACTAAGCCGCGACGTAGCGTGTGATAAATCAA
>NZ_JBFNXI010000062.1:0-14121 GCF_040812445.1 Lentibacillus sp. L22
TACACTTTTTTTAGTGTAAGCTCCTACGCCTTAATTTTTATTTACTGGAGTTTTGTCCCAGCCTCCAAATCATATTCTAACATCCATCAAACCTAATATAAGTATGATCATCAAAGTAACCGCCAAATATCATTAACCGACAAGTTTACCTCGCTTAGCCGAAAAAATAACCTCTATGACAAATCAAGAATTTGCCATAGAGGACACAGTTAGACTTTTACTTCCATTCATCAATTAGTTTATTTTCATTAACATTCAGGGTGTTATAAGTTGTTTCCGTAATCGATTTTTTGTGCTCCTGATGTTTTAACAATTCCTTAAAGCCATTCAAGTGTACCTGAATCATCAAACGATGGATTGACGATCAAGTTAAATAAAGACATTCTATCGGTGTTTTCGGGTTTACACAAAATTGTCTCATTGTTCCATTGTGCTATTGTATTACAAAATTCGACCGCCTTCCTTACCTATCCAAACCTTTTGCTTCACGGCATCTGGCCCATTTTTTCAATTTGTCCAAAGTTTTTTCCTAAATAATCTCATTCATTTTCTCACGATTTCTAACACCCTTTATTAATTTGCCCTTTGACAAGTTCTAACCTACTAAAAGGATCCAAACTTTAATTTTATAAAACCTATTCTATGCCCACTCAATTAATTCGTCAGCACCACTCTTTAGCCTTTTATATGCCTCCTCAGAAATCAACCCTTTTTCCTTCTGTTGATCAAGTAACGATTTAAAGCCATTCATATGTTTAATAACTTTTTCTGTTTTTCCTTCTTTTTCATAGTGACCTATAGCTGTTAAATGCATCTTTAGGGAATGAACGGCTTTATCGTCCTTGAACGCTCCATCTTTTTCAAAACGTTCAACAAGTGTATTCATATCAGATGCACTCGGGACCCAATATTTGGGTAGCCTGAAGAAGTCGTCTCCGTTAAGATCATCTACAGAACCATCTGCCATACGAGTCGTGATACCCCACAGCCCATTCTCCACTCGATCTACCAATTCCTGATCATAACCATATTGAGGTTGTTGGCCAGGCATCTCAAACAAAACAGTAGGTACGCCATTAAGCGCAAATGAGTCCCTAGCTTGTCCGGGATAGTCGCGTTTTTCAGGATGAATATAACGTGCTATTCCCGTCTCCTCGTCGTGTTTCGAGAATTCTTTCATACCAAGAGCTGCAGCCAATGCATAACGCCTAGACTCATCTTGATCCAAATTCGGCCAGTCGGCATACTTCGGATTATTGTCGGGTCCTAGTGCCGGATAGTCTATTGATGCTGTAACATCCTCACCTGTTGTATTGAGTTTGGGGGTACCCATATGGTGAAGATCAACGAAGGCCCCCACTTCACCGAATTCATCTTGTAACTTCAAAAATAGATCCCTGACACTACGTGACTCAGGCGTCAGGTAGAACCCGGGATCGGCTTGTGAACCAGGCAAATCAGCTTTCTTCGGCTCATAGTTCAAATCCGGATTAAAATCCCTGTTGATATCAAAACCTTTATTACTTTCACTATAGTTCCAGGCCGGTTTAGCACCTTCTAGATGTGGATAAGTCTTAACAACGTCATCCCAAGGAAAAATGTTCTGCCGCTGGGGTATCTCAGCACCATCGACATTTAAACGTGGTACAGCAACGATTGTAATCCCTTTACGTACTGCCTTGGCTCGATCACTGTCACTAGTTCCAAGTTCTTCAAGCATCTGCACCAGTGCTTCAGGGCCACTTTTTTCATTACCATGGATATTACCTTCTACCAGCAATACCTTGTCGCCGGTTCCCACACGGGCGGAGTAAATTTCACGACCTTGGCGTGATTTCCCGATAGTACCGAGTTTTACTTTACCGTCGCTTTCCTTTTCAATTTGTTCCAGATTTTGACCTAGCTCCTCGTAAGTCATCCAGTCTCTGTCATTATCTTTCGGAGAGAGATTGTACGACGTATCGGCCTTCGCCTCGGAACTAGTAATCCCAGATAACACCAGTCCTGCCGCCATTGATATTGAAAGGAATACAGCCAAAGGACTTTTCTTCCTTTTCATCAATTTTCAAACCTCCATTCAGTAATTTTACATTGAACAAATCCTACCAAACTATCACTTTAAAATTACTTATTTACTAATATATTTCCTACCATACCCCCTGTAGTAAATTTTGAATTGCCGATGATAATTCCCCCTTCTAAAAGTTTATATAATTATCTTAACATTTAAGTTGCGATAAAGACAGAATTAATAAAATATGCAAAAAAATTATTTGTTGTTATCCTATGGTTATCATGATAAAGTAATGAACTTGATAGCAACACCGCGGATTAATTAAGGGGGGGTAATAAATAGACTGGATACTACGGCAGCCTTTATGCCATTTAATTATTCTTCTCAAGATTACATTCCTTTTCATACCTAATATATTCTTTGTAGGCGTTAAATAAATCCCACCTACTAATGCAGGTCCTACTAATGCAGGTGGGATTTGGTATATGCTTTATTTAGATTTATTTAGGACACGACATTCTTCTGGAAGTGTCGGCGACCAAGGTAGAAGTTGATCTAATTTTTTCCGGATACTTATAGCGCTGCTGTTAATGGAAGAGGATATCCTGTTTCACCTTAACCATCATTTCCTTTCAAGAGTTCCCATTGATCCGAGAACGCATCGCCTGTGCAATGTCGCAAACCTCTTATCCCCCTTCTCTAATGAAATAATAAAAATCCCTTGATAAGTAAATTAACACTTCACTTATCAAGGGATTACTATTCTATGAAAATATATATTTAATCTTTAACAACAATTACTGCGGAATATCCATTAGCCCTAACGCAACTAAGATATTCGCAATAATACCCACTGCAATTGCGCCAATAGGACCTACAGCCATACGCACTAATGGACGGCCAGCAGCTTCATTCAATAGATAGAAACCTGCGATAAAGAAGAAACCAAATCCAGGAGCAATCAAGTTGGAAGCATTTGCTCCACCAATTAGTAGCGCAACTTCAAGTAATTTCGTCATTGCACTACGGATGTTTTCACCAGAGTTACGAACCCCAGGGTACTTATCTAGGAATTTAGCGATGGCGCTTAATAGCATAACTTCACCAAAGATAACAACAGCACCAATGATTACCGCTAACCAAACATTTGGAGAGAATAAACCAACAACGAAAATGAGCGTAAAACCAACTGGACTATACACACCAGTTGCAATTGCTGTACTTGCAACTAACGGAATAAATCCAATTGCCCTTGCTATTGATGTAATACCTGCATCTGTTTGTTTACCTTCAGCTAATAGGTTAAGAGAAATTGGATCCCCAGCCATTAATAATAGGTTAGTAGCACCTGCAATCAATGCACCGACTATCATAAAGAAAATAACGTTTTTCTTAATTTTATTTACTTTATCACTGAAAACAGCTGCTAAGTCGATAGAAGATCCTTGCTCTGCTTTTTCCTTCATAGCATATCCAAATAAGAAAATCATACCAACGATTAAAGCCATACCTTCTTGGTTCAACGAAATTGTATTACCACCGATATGCAATAAACCTTCTGTATTAACAAAAACTGCGAGCTGTCTAACAATTGCTGCAACCGCAAACGTTAGTATACCTTTTTTAATACCAAACTGCATTGCTACTGCTAAGGCAGGGAAGGCCATAAACGTAACAACAACCGGGGTTCCAACCTCTCCAAGTGGATCCAGGAAGTTAACCGGTAAATGTTCAAATAGCTTCACGAAACCATCAAGACCGGCAATTAACCCCCAACCATACAGACCACCAATTATCGCCGCAACAGGGGTACCCCATTTATTTTTAGGTACAACTAACCCGATGATATCTGTTCCCAATAATATACTATGAATAAGAATAATACTTGCTGATAATGTGAATGGAATACCAAATCCAATAACAAGTCCAAAACTCATTGCAAACGCAGTGATGGCTAGCTCCCTACGTTTTAGACTTCCTTCAATATGCTCCGAGACGATTGGTCGAAGTCCGTCATTAAATACAGCAATATTTCTATTTGCTAAAACAGCGGCCACCGCACCAATTAGTATTACAAATAAAGTCTCCATCTCTTAGTTTCCCCTTTTCTTAGACGTTGTTCTTGATTGCATTCAAAATCATTGGAACTGCTACATCAACATGGTCACCCGTAAAACCAAATGCCTTTTTACCAGCTTTAACCGCTTCTATCACATTCTCCTCTTTCGGTTTCTTTCCTGGCATGGATACAGTCTCACATTGGTTTCTACCAATCATCGCAATAGCCATTGCTAAGGCCCCTCCACCGCCAGTATGACAAGCACCAAAGTAATAATCCGCTTGCCCTGTTTTGATAGCCATAGCCGCATCCAAGTCAGACTTGACAACGGTTTCAATTGACGGATCAAGCTCCTTAATTAATTTTTCAATTTCCTTTTTCTCCACCTGTCCACCAATAACAATCTTCATTATATTTCCTCCCTTATAAATTAGAATTTAAAACAGTTGTATAATGCATATATAAATACTCTTTTTCACCTTGTGGCAGAGGTTTCCCCCACAATTTCTCAATAGATGTAACTTGCTCCTTCGCCAATTGGAAATGCTCTAATTCTTCTACCTCACGCATAAGATCAGCTGTCGGCGGCTCAACCTTTTCACCCATTTCCATTCTTGTTAGCGCCATCGGTAAGTGTGTAAACAGCATTTCTGCGTGATCTATATCAGTTTTATGGGTCACATTGATAAATTGTTCAAAAGCTTTTACTGCCACATCACGAGATTCGTTCGTGATAATATCTTGATCAAGCAGTATTTGTAATCGTTGGTTAAATTCTTCTAAATTCACCTATACCCCTCCACGTTTAACCCTATATATAACATCTTGGAATCTCAAAACTTCCAGCCATTAGCTTGTTTCAAACGATAATCCAGTAAACTTCTGTTCCTGTTCTACAAAGTACCTTCTCCATACTTCCGGTAGTTTGATAGATTCATCTAGCTTCTTGGCTAAATCAAAAGCCATTTCACAATGTTCTATTCCAGCTCTAGCTACTACAACTAATCCACTTGCAAGTATGTTGGTCGGGATGGTAATAGCTGTTGTCTTACTCATATTAGCGGACCTAATTAGGAATTTTCCATGATTTTTGGTAATATCCTGTCCTACCTTTCCAAAATACTCAGGAATGGTCTCCCCATAACCATAAACATCAACAGGCCCCTCACATGTAACGATTAAATCAAAGTCATCCTTACTAAAACATGAATCTATAAGTCCAATTCCATTCTTTCGATTCCCAATCCCTGTCATATCCACTTCCTCAAAATGGTATTGCTCGCAATCAATTGAAGCCAAATGATTCATCACTTTATCATGCATATCATACCCATCAGGAGTGATCACTGTTCCTTTCTTTGGAATAGCAACACGAATTATTTTTCTCGGCGCAGAAGAAAGCTTTTGATCCAGTAAATTCTCCATTACTTTTTTCAATATGGATAGATGCTTGGCAATAACCCCGACACTGCCAGTAAACGCCATTTGATCGGTAGAAATCTTTTTATGTTTAACAAATAATCCCATTCCAGCTCCGATAATAGACGGTAATTGACAGCTCATGGCCGGAGCAAGAACTGAACCACCTCCATCCGTACCGATTGCAAAATCATTTAATCCCTTCAAGATGTTTACAGGTCCGCCACTAGTTGAACCTGTCATGATTCGATAAGTTAGGGGATTAATCAAGTCAGTATCGATTGCCCTTCCCTTATTTGAAGACTTATCTATTGTTAACCAAACAAAATCAGGATGGTTTCTTAAGCGAGCAATTAGTTCATCCGGAATTTGATTTGTATCCTTTACTCCAAAACATAAAATTTGCGAATTCTTATCCACTACTTCATCGTTTAGCTTCGGATTAACTTCTATGACCGATTTACCCAACTCTCTAAACGCTAGCTTTATTTTCATATCCATGATTGACATAGGTGGACTCATCTCCAATTCCAATCAATTCCTATGAATATCACTTTATACAAAATATAGTATATTGTAATTATAACGGTTTCATATATTTTTTCAATATCCTAATTTAAATCTTTCATTCATTTTTAATAATTTTCTTTGTTCTGCAATGCCTTTTACAATGAATTCATGAAACATTATAGTCGGATGAAAAGTATTATCGAATCAAATTACCAGTGGAATCGTATATGCCCAAAAGTACCGGATCTTTATCTAAATTACGAACAACCGCGAGCCGTGCATTGGTCACGAAAATTTGTGTACGGAACGCATATAGGACCGTATCACCAACAGTTACCTTATCCGTATCCAATGTCCCATAATAATCGATGTTAGTCGGATCATTTTTAATCACAGGAACCCTTTTGATATCACCTTTATCGGAAGCAACTAGTGCACCTTCCATCCGGGATCTTGGATAAAATCCACCGCCAAAAACATGTGCCTTATTTTCATAAAGGTGGGCTACTTCTGAAACGTAAACCATCGCTGGCTTCTCAGGATAATCACCAGATGCGTGTAAAGGAGTTGTACCTGTTAAAGCATGTCCTGGTTCACCTTGCGTCGCCTCATTTTCCTTTAACAGCTTCATTGTGGCAGTTGAAGTTGCACTAGGCATGTTCATTTCCAGATTTTGATATCCCTTCTTCTCTAACAATTCTCTGGCCTTTTGCATTGATGTTACATTTGGAGTTACTTTTGCTTCCCCTTCTGCAATTAATATACAAGGAAAGCTAGTTAGTCCAGCAATTTCAACCCCACGCAACTGCATTAATAAATCAATTTCCTGGCCTAATTTTTTTAATGTGAATCCACCTTTTTGTCCATCATAGATATAATCTTCGGTATCTGCTATTCGTAAAAATATTTTTTGCTTTTTCCCCATACCTAAGGCAACATTACTGATATTTTGTGCATTCTCGTAGCTAAAAACAGTTACATAATCCGGGTCCAAATCTAATAGTTCCCGAATCATGTGCTTTGGTATCTGCACAAGATGGCCGACATGACCAATTTTAATGCCATGTTTATAAAGTGTTAATGCTTCCCAAGGGTCAACAGCAACTGCTTTTTCAATTCCAGCTTCCACAATAGTCCTGGCAACTAACGTATTGCGACCAATCTGCTTTGTCATAAAAAATAGTTCAATATCCTGTTTTTTGGCTTCTCTTGCTAAAGCCTGAGCATTTTTTTGAACCATATCCAAGTCGATTACATAGGTGTCTGGAGAAATTAGCCCTTGTTGATGGAGCCGAATGGAAGCATCAATTAAATTTCTGTTATGTTTTAATGTAGCGTCTAAAAACATTCCCTTTCTCCTTTCTATTTTCTCTGTATTAAAGGAAGAAATGAAGTACCATTTTCGGTTTTATTAAGTCCTAAAAAGTCTGCCCCTGTAGCAGCGATATCTGAAAGTGTCTCCCTTACTCCTAGATTAACCGACGTAACATTTTTTTGATAAGCCAGCAAATAGGTCTTTTCCCTTGTATGCTGATTGTGTCCAATTGTTGGATCGTTTCCATGATCAGCACTCATGATGAGAAGATCCTCATCAGTCATTTTTTCTAATATGGACGGCAGATAATAGTCGACTAGTTCAATTCGATTGGCATAACGCTTTGCATCTTGAGCGTGTCCTGCTAAATCCGTTTCTTGTACTGTCGCAGCAATAACCCCATGTTGTACATGATCCATTTCACTAATGATGTCTTTCATTACTTTTTCAGTATCAACGCCAGGGAATTTTCTAGCTTCTTCACAAAAAATGACGTCCTGCATTTTTCCAACAAGGGAAACCTCAAGTCCTGCTTTTTTAGCAATAGTAGGTAACTGATAATCTGGCGTAATGCCGAAACCAAGATGCCGTACTTGGTAACCTTGCTTGTATACGTTCGATTTCGGCGAGTTTACACCAACCAAACCATCTTCTCTTCTTTCTACCGATGCCTGTAAATGCGTTGGTGTCACATTTTCACCGCCAAGTGCAATAACGCGATTTACTTTTACATGACCCCGTACAACTTGACCGATTTTCAGAACCTCTTCAAATGGAATATAGTCCAGCGGGGCACTTACATTATAAATTTGACCATAATCTGTTTCGATGTTATCCGCAACGATAACAAGATCATTTACCAATAGATAAGGCAAGTTCTCATCAGGCACCTTAACCTTATAGCCTGCTTCTTCCAGGGCTGCCTTCACCTCTTCCATATTATCAATAAATGGTGCCAAGTAAGTTTTCTTCGGTTTATTTCCCATGATTTCATTATGGCCCTCAAAGCTATCTGCACCGTGATGCATTA
Organism: Lentibacillus sp. L22; assembly: GCF_040812445.1. Lineage (NCBI taxonomy): Bacteria > Bacillati > Bacillota > Bacilli > Caryophanales > Bacillaceae > Lentibacillus > Lentibacillus sp. L22. Next base: position 8,348 of record NZ_JBFNXI010000062.1, read on the forward strand.
AATTTAAACAACCATAGCTAGCAAGCGGGGTCTCGCACGTTTGTAATGTTGCATGATGAATAACTTTATTAATTCCAAGTTTTTCAAGTGTTGGAATGTGCAGGGATGGAACTGTATCAATAATGTGCCGGAATGTGTTTGCGCCTATATCCTGTGGATGATAATCTTTTGCATCTTCCATATATCCAGCACCTAAGCTATCCAAAATTAAAATGATTACTCTTCTACTCATGATGTCTCCTCCATATATAAAGCCTATCTTTTTGCTTGTGCAATAGCCGAAGAAAGAATCCGAATGATTGTATCTGCACCACTGCGTAGTGGATTAATTCGAATCATGGTTTTCTGCAGCCCAGGATCGGCAGCCAGAAATGTTCCCGATACGCGATAAAACATTGGCACAAATTCATACTTAGATTCTGCCCCCACCGGGTTAGGTGCAGCGCCAAGTTCTAGGGCATGTTCTAAAACTTTCTCTGCAATTGGTTCCGCTAATTCTACTAATAAAACTTTCGATTGGGCATTGGCTAAAAAGGCTTTTTTTACCGCTGCAACTTCTCCATTATTTAACCGCTCTACCAGTTGTTCATTCACATTAGCTTGGATAGCCAGCATGACAGGGGCATAAATAAGTCCTCTTAGTGCCTCCAATGCCTCACACCCTTGCACCTGGCTACCACCAGAGTAATTATATTTCTCTATCCGCTCAATGAGTTCCCTTCTTCCCAAGATTAATCCAATACCTTCTGGACCTAATAACTTGAACAATGAAAAAGTAGACAAATCTGCACCAGCCTGTACACCAATCAATTCGACTTTCATCGCGGCATAATTATCATCCGTCATGATTGGCAAGGAGTCATTCACCGATTTAATTACACTGATTGTCTCTGCCAAATCATAGTGATCGTCTATTTTTTGCCGTGTATGCTGGATTAGTGCACCTCTAATATCTGGGTTTTCTTTCATTATTCGTTTAATTACCTCGACATTGTGGAAGTCCGCATATACCGGAACGACTCCCATGAATTCTAACGTTGTTTTACTCGTTGGATAGATTGGTGCGTCGTGAACTAATAGTTTGTCATTTGGTTTTAAAAAGCTCATAAATCCAAAGCGTAGTGCACCCGTCCCAGCGCCACGAACTAATTTAGCCCGTTCCACACCAAAAAATTCAGCAAGTACCTCTTCTACTTTCTTTGTATATTTTGGTTTGTTTAGCCCTTTTACAACACCCAAGTCTCCAAGTGATAAGATTTCATCTCCTCGGAAATGCTTTGTGATAATATCTACTAAGGTGAACTGTCTAACTTGCGCTTCTTCCAATGAGATGCTTTTAAGTGGAGCTGTTTCCATGTCATCACCTTATCCCTTCATAAATGTGATTGGGTTTTTTATTAGCAATTTATCAATTGATTCATCTGTAAGCCCACTTTGTTCCAAAAGAGGAATAAACTGATCCAATAAATAGGAATAACCTAATCCACCCTGATATTCAAGATGAGATTTCCTTGTAATATCCATGGAAAGGAATACGTGGTCAATATAGCCTAACTCTTGAATTTTTTTCAAAATATCAGCGCGTACTTGATCTGGCATATAATTTTCCTTACCAATAGTATCGAACTCTACGTAGGCACCTTCTTTTATCATATGAATAATATAGTCAGCATCGCCTGTTAAATCAACATGCCCGATAATGACGCGGTTTAAATCCACACCGTTTTCTTTGAAAAATGCAACCTGCTCATGTCCAAGTGTACCCAAAGAAGTGTGCGTCGTAATTGGCTTACCCGTTTCCTTATGGGCCAACACAACCGCATCAAATACCTTTCGTTCCGTTTCCGTCCATTTATTATGACTTGTGCCGATTTCACCAATAATTTCCGCTTTCACATTTGTTCCTTTTATACCTGTATTTATCTCACGGACCATGCGTGCAGCCAATTCTTCTCTCGTCTCCCGAAAAACTTGGATAGGATAGAATTTATCCTGGTAAAATCCCGTCGCGTACACAATGTTGATGCCGCTTTCCTCTGCAACCTTCTGAACATACGGGATGTTCCTTCCCATACCAGAGTTTGTTACATCAACAACATTCCGAACGCCCTTTGAATACAATTTCTTATATTCCTTAACAGTTTCAGCGAAAACATCTAACTGACAATCTTCATCATTCTTAACCTCTGACAGATCAATCGTTGTATGCTCGTGCATATACGTCATTCCATCAACTAACATGAAATTCCACTCTCTTCTGTTTTAATTTCGCACAAGAAGCTCCTTTAATAGGAAAGCGGCCACTAACTTAACAACTTTTTCTTGCAGTATAGATTAATACCTTGGTATTTTTTCACCGGCTTCAACACGCTCTTGAATAGAAAGAATATCCTCTATTGCAACGGATCCCCATTTTTCTTCTAATTCCTTCTTACGATCACGATCAATAACAATAACCGCTTCTGAGGTATTTCCAGAGATTTGTTTAGCCACTGGAGACTTAAAGTCAATAGAATGGAAGGTTTGTATAATCCGTTTATCATCCATGCTCCAAACGGCAGCATCTATTTTTTTTGCTTCGAGCATATCAAATAGCTGCATATAATTAATATAGACATACTCTACGTCCATTCCTTGAAACTCACTAAAAGTTAATTCTTTTTGGTCTGGGGAATCCATATCAACACCGATTTTCATTTTACTTCTAATGCGAGAATCCTGTGCATCTGCCAGGAAAATTTTATGAGCAGATACATAACTATTTGTGCCCAATCTTTTCATCACCATTAAATTGGGATATTTTATTAAACTTCTTTCGGCTGTCATTTTCGATACAATCGCAAAATCACTTCGTTTAGTACGAACGGCTTCTATCCGATTTAACCCGCCACGCATAAAAGATAAATTAATCGCCTTACCAGCTAGTTCAAATGCTTCTACCATTCCAGTTGCCAATCCCTCGTACTTTCTGGAATACGGAAGTGGCATAGAACCAACTAATGGTGAAATACCAGCAATTTCTTGTAATAACTCGATATCTTTATCGACTAGGAACGTTCCAAGATGTCCGCGTGCTTCCAACCTTATCGCTTTTAACTCTTCTAATAACCCAAGGGCAATTTGCACAGTTCCTCTGCCCATAGATAATTTTTTACTATAATCCGCTACGCGTGGAATCTTTTCCCCAATCTCTAATTCTAATAGTTCTTTTGCAATGTTCTTAGCTGTCAATCCATTTTTTGAATATAATTTTTCCCACATCATCGCTTATACCTCAAATCAATATACTATTTTTTGTATATTATAAGCGTTTACAAAGGAGAAATCAATGGTTTGATGCGCTCCAATGAGTCTAAAATAGTTTCCCTTGGTTAAATCGGTTTTCCGGGTCAATGGCATGTTTTATTTTTCGCATGAAGTCTATTTCAACTGAACTTAACATTTTCTCAAGGTAACCCTTCTTGACGATGCCTATTCCATGTTCTGCAGAAGGCAATCCACCTAATTCTTCTACCTTTTGATAAAGATCATCCAATAAATCTTTCCTTTTTGCTAGCCATGTAGCTTCATCTAAATCCTCTTTCATTAATACCGTATGGATATTACCATCCCCGGCATGTCCAAAGTTTAACACCCTTAATCCATGCTTTTCCTGTAACTCTTTTGTATAACTAATCATTTCGGCAAATTTATTTATTGGCACAAACCTCTGGTATTTCTTCTTTGATATAAAGGCGATTTTTATCTTGGATAATATCTTCTAGTTTCATGCAACATCCTCCTTGGTTTATACAAATATATTATTCACCTTCATAAAACAGAATACAATATTTTGTACTTTTATATTGTAAATGCTTTCAGTTGGTTTTTCAAGGTAAAAAGTTTGAAATCCGTGCCATCATACTTTCTGAACTAATAACCGTCAAAAGTCGAAAAGTTAGAGGTACACACACGATCATCGTTCAAGTGCATTCAGCTACAGTATCTTCCTTTTGTTTGGACTTCTCCACTTCCTCCGATTCAAATCCTTTAAAATATGACATCTTTTATGTGATTGTGATTAAAAAAACGTTTGTTTCGCCGGAAATATGTTCTTGGGTGAGCTTTAGATGCCAGGTACATAAACAATTCAGAATTGGGCAAGTACCTGTCACCCACCAGCTAAAACTGGTATTGCCTTTTTATGTCTACGTTTATAGAATAACGCCGCATGATGCACCGAATTGTCATCCACAGTGCGGCTTAACTTGGAACACCCCCTAGTTTTACCAACCGCAGCATTATCTACTATCAGGCAGGCTGGTGTAACTGTAATGTGGTTGCAAAACCTTATCACTTTTTAACATCAGATCCTATTTATCTTCACTATATAGCCCCATAGTTTTTAGATAATTTTTCTTTGTTTTTGGAAAGACTTTTGTATAGGTTAGTGTGAATACCAAAGTCACAAGAATTTCCATAGGTACTGCAATAAAACTTTTGGGATCTAAAAAAGTGGAAACAATAACTAAATACAAAATACCAATATACATGCAAGAAATAATGAATAGAAACATACAACTAAAAGCCATGATGGGAAAAAGTTTTACGTTTGACCTCTTATATTTTTGTGTTTTTCTTAATTGATTATCCTTTTTGAGTTCTTGTATCGCTACATTAAAAGGGTACATTAAAAGCTTTTTCATATCCTACCTTCACTACTCTTTTCCGAAATCTTGTGACGTAATATTTGTTCTCCTTCCGATTCGAACCCTTTGAATATGATATCTTTTATGTGATCATGATTAAAAAAACGTTTGTTTCATCGGGAATATGTCCTTGGGGGGTAAGGACACGCTACATAATCCCAAATTTTTGATTTATTAGCTTGTTGTTTTCTACCATAAATCATGACAGTTTGTGCAATAAAGTTAAGTATTACCACTGTACCAATTGGTAGTAATTCATTTCCTCCCTCTATATAATTATATAATAAAATGACAATGACATATTTTCTGATATAAAAATCTCCATTGCCTACGTCCAATTATTAGACTAGCATCGACCGTTCTATGACCAGTATGATATTTATTCACTTTCAATCTTCTTAAGTAGCTCTATATGGTTATTATAACCTGATTTACTTAAACTCTTTTTAAAAGCCTTTAAGTTTATAAGATTAGCCTTTTCTTCATAACCCGTTTTTCTTTCTGTTCCCATTATTACTTGTCCTTTAGGATTATTTAGCTTGTTTAGTGCTGAAAAAATATTTCTAAGATTATCCTCATCTTGACCCTGTTGATTAGGAGTGTCAATTACTAAAAAGTTAAAGGGGTTTGCTCCCCTATCCAAATTATATAGATATAATGCTATGTGATAAGCATAAATCATACGGGGATTTTCACTACCGGTCTTACTTAATACTTGAACAAAATCTCTCAATTTTATTTCATCCTCAGCGAGGTTAACCGCATGGAAAGCCTCCTTGCAGTACTCTATTAAAGTAGTTTTAATATTTTTTCTTCTCTTACCTGAATTCATATTGTCTAGTTCTACTCTTGTATCTTCTATTTTGTCCAGCTCCTTATCTCTGTCTATTATAAACTTATTTCTCTTTGATAAACTATCTTTTATTACTTCATATTTACCTTCATCTTTATAGGATTTAATTATATTTGAATTTTCCTTAATGCTTTCTATGCTTTTCTTTGTTGCTTTGATGGTTGTTTGTAGATGACGTAAAATAGTTTGTGTAAAATATTTGAGACGAAAAAAAGAGGTAGGGTATCCTCAAA
>NZ_JBFNXI010000063.1:0-13700 GCF_040812445.1 Lentibacillus sp. L22
GCATTTTCAATTACTGTTTTTGTCACCCTTGAAGTTGGTGCGGTAAGTATAATACTTCCAATTGGTTCATTATTGAAATCAAATATAGGTGAACCAATACCCGTCGATCCTTCCAATCTCTCACTAGTTGTAGATATAACTTTTGCTGCCCTTATTAATTTAAGTTGTTCCATTATTTCCCATTCCTCTTTTTCAGTAAAACCTTCTTCATTTAAAATTTCCTTTATAAGATCCTCTTCAAGAAATGCCAAAATAGATTTTCCACTACTACCATATGGAATGGATTGCAACTCTCCTATTGGGATAATATATTGTAAGGGTTTTGTTCCATTTACCTTATCTACCCAGAAAATTTTTTTCCGATCTTTTTTAAGCATTAATAAACAGATAGTTTCTCCATACCTGGTTGCTAGTTCTTTCAAAAAAGGTTTGGATATACTTTGTAAACTAGTTTTATTTGCTGCTACTTTTGAACTTATTCTGATTAATTCTGTACCTATATAATATTTATTACTTTCAGGGTTAAAATCTACAATACCGTGATCTTTTAATTGTAATAAAATTCGGTGGGTGGTTGGAACCGTATATTTCAAATATGCCGCCAACTCCCGTACTCCCCAAGTATCACTTCCATCTACAAATGATCTAATAATTTTTAATGATTTATCTAGTGAATTGTCTTTCGATTTTTGTATCATACTAACCCTCTTCCCAATTACATTAAATTATATTGAATTAAATAGACTGTATCAGAGGATTCATCTTGCTGGACGGTTAGTAGACCTATTGTATGTTCCATAGGGGTTGGAAAGTGTGAAATTAGTATTCCTAAAATCTTATTCGGCATAGGGTTTGAAACTTCCGTCAACAAGTTAAGTAGCTTTAAACAGGTGGTTAACCCCCTATTTTTGCAAGTTCTGTATACAAATTTTCTTTTGCTTCAAAACCAATACCCGGAATACTTGGTAAACTTACATAACCATCTTCGAAAGCACAATTGTCAGCAAATCCGCCAAATGGCTGAAAAACACCTGGATAAGATTCATTTCCACCAAGTTTTAATCCTGCAGCTATATTTAATGATAGCTGGTGACCACCATGAGGAATGCACCGTCTGGATGACCAACCATTCCGTTCAAGCATATCAAGTATTTTCATATATTCTACAAGCCCATAACTAAGTGCACAATCAAACTGTAGATAGTCTTTTTTGGGGTTTAGCCCAGCGTAGCGGATTAAATTCGTTGCGTCTTGGAATGAGAAAAGGTTTTCCCCTGTTGCCATAGGATTTGGGTAGTGTTCTGATAAAACAGCCTGCAAACGATAATCAAGGGGATCTCCAACTTCTTCATACCAAAAGAGATTATAGTCCTCAATTTTTTCTCCAAACTCAATCGCTTCTTTTAAATTGAATTTACCATTCACATCAACTGCAAGGTGTTGACCAGAAGGGACTACTTCCAACACAGCTTCAATTCGTTTTAAGTCTTCGTGTAATGGCGCCCCCCCAACCTTCATCTTGACATGTGTATACCCTAAGTCAAGGTAGTTTTTCATTTCATCTTGCAATTCCTTTAACCCCTTTCCGGGAGAGTAATAACCTCCTGCTGCATAAACAAATACCTTATCATCTACCTGCCCGTCTCCATAACGCTCGGACAGTAAACGATACAATGGCTTTGATTCAATTTTTGCAACAGCATCCCATATCGCCATGTCAAGTACTCCTACCGCTACAGATCTTTCCCCATGCCCTCCTGGCTTTTCATTTTGCATGAGAATATCGTGAATTTTAAATGGGTCAAGATTATTCTCTTCATCGTTTATTATATCTTGTGCTTTCGCCTCTAATAATCTAGGAATAAATCGGTCATTGAGTAAACCCGTTGGCGCATATCGACCATTAGAATTAAATCCATAACCTATTACAGGTTTTCCATCACGTATCACATCTGTTGTAATCGCAACGATGGATGCAGTCATTTTACTAAAATCAATAAATGCATTACTAATTTCACTACTAATCGGCACTGTTTTTTCATCAACTTTTATAATTTTCATTTGTCTAGCCCCCCTTGGATAATTGATTTCCCCTTCATTATTAAAATTAATATTCAAATCATTGGAAAGATGATTAAATTGTATATAGAACAGTAGTATTCTAATTTACATACAGACATTTAACTAAATTATTTCGAAAAGAATTTCAAAAAATTTTAATATAGCTTTCACCAAACTATTATGATGTTTCCTCTACCAGCCTGTGAAATATATAAAGAAAGCATTCTTAATTTCTAGCATACTATTTTACATTCTCTATTGCCTGCAGCAAATCGTTTATGACGTACTCAGGAATCTGTTCCCAATCAATAATCGGATCTAGCCACCCATTTAATATCCTATCAAAAATAGTCGATCCATCCGAATGGATTAAATATCTTTGACAATAGTAGATACATAAAAGCAATTTTCGGTAATTGTCATTATGTGAGAGTTGATAATCAGACTCCTCCAACAGTAATCCCACAACACAAAGATGATACATTTGGTTCATGAACCGTTTTGCGGAAATTTCGTGTTCAGGTGTTTGCCCTTGTGCAATTTTTTCTACTTTTTCACGCATATTCACTACTTTATGTTGACAAAGTTCAGCCACCTGTCGAACATGTTTATTTTTCAAACCTGAGAGACGTTTTTCCAAATCATTAAGGAATGCTCTCCCTGACTGATCCTTGTTTATTGCCCGCAACACATCCAAAGCCACAATGTTTGTCGTGCCTTCCCAGATTGAACCTAAATGAGCATCGCGAACGAGTCTTGGATTGACCCATTCTTCAATATATCCGTTGCCACCACGAATTTCCATTGCTTCGGCAGCAACATATCGAGCGCGTTTACAAATATAACCCTTTAGCACAGGAGTTAAAATTCGAAGTAATTTTCTTGACTCCTCATTACCACTGTCTGCTTTATCAAACACGCATGCAGTATAAAAAATCATTGATGCAGCTACCTCAGTGTCAATAAGAAGTTCAAAAATACTTTCCCGCATTAAAGGTAAATTACTTAGCGAATGGCCAAAAGCCGTTCTTCCCCTTGCTGAAACAAGTGCTTCCAAATAGCTTCTTCTCATCAAAGCTGCTGAGCGAACAGCATTTGAAAGACGAGATGAATTTACCATTGACATCATTTGTTTAAACCCATTTTCAATGCTACCAACCACGTATCCTATCGCACCTTTAAATGTAACCTCACCGGAAGCCATATCTTTTGTACCAAGTTTATCCTTTAATCGGTTAATTTGATAATAGTTATGGTCCCCATTTTCCAACATTTTAGGTACTAAAAACATTGCCAATCCTTTTGATCCTATACGTGCACTCTCCGGACGGGCCAGCACTAAAGCGACATCGGCTGAAACATTAGAACAGAACCACTTATCACCCGTAATTTTCCAGTGATTTCCTACTTTTTTGGCCTTTACTGTATTCGCACCAACATCAGATCCCCCTTGCTTTTCGGTCATAAACTGAGCACCTATCAAGCGTTCACTCATATCAGTACTAGTCATGCGAGGTACATACTTTTCTTTCATTTCAGTGCTGGCAAATTGCTCTAGGATCCAAGCCGCTGAATCAGTCATACTCATTGGACAACAAAGTCCAAATTCAGATTGAGCAAATAAATACCAAAATGAATACTTTAAAACCCTTGAAAAAGGAGTTGGCCAACCCATCACACCTGAACGATGTGACATAGCAACAAGACCGAATTGGCTATATCCTATTTCTTCCATCCGTTGATAAGAAGGATGATATTTTACGTGATCAATTCTGTTACCGCGTTTGTCATGAGAAACCAATTCCGGGGGATGGCGATCCGCTTCACGGGATAAATCATCCAGCTCATCACCTGCCACTGTTCCCAAATATGATAGAAGTGGGAAGGCCTGCTCATAATCCGTTTTAGATAAATAATAACGAAGTAGAAAATCCAAGTTGGGATCGGTTTCAAAGAAATTCAACCCTTTTGTTGTGGGCATACCACCAAATTCAGCTTTCAATTTAGGGACGTTAGATCTCCCCATTATTCTTCATTCCTTTCCAAATTCTATCTTATTGTCTTATTCAATCTTCGCGAACTGTAAAAACCTGAATGTAATGAGACAAATTCCATTATTACAAATACCTTGTAGATATTAACCTACCCCATATTCCGCCTCCATCCAAAAATTAAATTTACTAGATTATTTATCATATCCGGTTATTTTTGCACTAATTTCATCAGCAACGCTTTTTAACAGTTCCCCTTTTGATGCTAATTCATGCCCCTCACATTGAGCTGTCATACCAAACAGACATATAACCATTTCCACTGTTTTATCAGTATTAAATAAGGGTGCGGCTACATCAAATATACCTTTAATATACTCGCCAAATGTCGTTGCATACCCCCTTTTACGAATAAGTGGGAATTCCTGTTTTAGTTCTATAATTTCTTGTTCCGACAGTATCCGCAAGCCTTTATTTGTTCTCAGTAGTTTATCAGCTTCTTCTTCATCCATATACGATAAGAAGCATTTTCCATATGCCCCATCCACTATGGAAAAATGTCGTCCCACTGAAACGTTTATACCGAAATTCCCCCCTTCCGCTTTTGCGATAATTGTTGATCGTGTTTCCCCAATTCGGTTTACAAGTACACAAGTCAGGCCTGTTTTTTCGGAGAGGCTTTCTAAATATGGAATAACTAATGAAATATCAAATAGGCTTTCCTTTGCTCTTTCCCCCAAAACGACCAGGTACGGACCTAAGCTGTATCGCTTTGAACTTTTGTCGTAGCGGACAATGGAAAGTTCCTCAAGACGGTGCAAAATCCGATAACATGTTGTGGGGGTTAAAGATAATGCCCTTGCAATTTCGGATAGATTACTTTTAAAAAACTTCTTACGACTTAATAGCGTTAAAATTTTAACGGCATTATCCACAGCGGGTACTCTGTATTTTTTTTTTCTCTCTGTTTGTCTCCTTTTGTTGCTCTTCCATAATAGACCCCCTAATAATCTCGTTAAATAACAATTATGCATCGGTAAAGAGTATCTTCTATGTTAAATCGGGCCGTTCCCCTGATTTGGAGAATGACCCGACCCTATAATAGTGAATATCGTTAGCCGCAATAATCTGTATGTTCTTCAATATAATCAAACAACTGTTGACCAACACTCTCTTTTCTGCCTGCTTCAATTTCTTCGACAACATGTGCCACTAATCCGACAGCACGCGAAGCAACTGCAAAAGATTTCACAACTCGGTAATCCATTTCCATATCAGCCATAATGGCTCCAATTGCACCAACTGCATTTAAGGTGACTGTTTTCCCTTTAGATTCGCAAAATTGACGATGAATTTCTAATAATAGTTTTGAGTTTCTACCGTGAAATCCAAGTTCCTCTGCTATTTCAAATAACTTTACTGTACGCGGATCTTCAGGTTTATGAATTGGATGGCCAAAGCCGGGAAGTTGAAGGCCATTTTCTTTTCTTTCCTTAATAATAATGGAAGCTATTTCTTTAATATCCTTATCTTCTCCGTGCTTTTCAAATGCCTTTTGAAGCATTTCAGCTACATATTCCATCGCACCAAGATAAACGGTGCCAGCACCAAGTAGTCCCGCAGCCACAGCAGCTTGAACAGCTTCAGGAGCTCCGAGATAGGTTAAACGTGTAGAGACAGAACTCGGTGTAAAGCCATGTTCACAAATAGCAACTAAAATCGCGTTCAACATTTTGGACTCATTGTCTGTTGGCTTTCGGTGTTTTGCCCCAAGAAAGGCCATGTCGGCAAGTGTGATATGTCCCATCAAATCCTCAGTCAAGTCATACCCATGTACATGGATTTTATCTTTCGTCGACTTTCCAACCTTTGTTTCAAATTCCATTACTATACCCCCCAATAATTATTTATAGTTCTTCTTTAATTGACCAGCAATAATGTTCCGCTGAATTTCGGAAGTTCCTTCATAGATTCTTGTGATTCTTGCATCGCGATAATAGCGTTCAATTGGATATTCACTCATATAACCGATGCCCCCATGAATTTGTACAGCCTGATCAGCAACGCGGCAATAAACTTCTGAACCGAGTAACTTAACCATTGCTGCTTCTTTTATGACATTCATGCCTTCATCTACCATCCAAGCAACCCGATAAGTCATACTGCGTAATGATTCAATATCAAGATCCATGTTTGCTAAATAATGTTGAATCACCTGCTGTTCAAATATCGGCTTTCCAAACTGAATGCGTTCCATTGCATAGTCCAGGGTAAGCTCCATTAATTTCACACATGATCCGAGATTACGAGCGGCCAATCCTGCACGGCCGTTTGCTAATATCTTTAGAGCATTTATGTAACCTTGCTCCTCTTCCCCGAGTACATTTTCCGCGGGCACTTCACAATCCTCGAAAAACAATTCAACTGATTGCGAGCCATGAAGCCCCATCTTTTTTTCAATATTTCCTACGACAAACCCGGGATAATCCTTTTCAACAATAAATGATGTAATGCCCTTTGCCCCTTTACTTGGATCGGTAACAGCCATGACTGTAAATACATCCGCAATATTACCATTAGTAATATAGTGCTTGGATCCATTCAGAATATATTTGTCCCCCCTTCGGACAGCAGTGGTTTTTATATTAACGGCATTTGATCCGGCACTTGGCTCTGTCAGAGCAAAAGCACCGATATACTCACCTGTTGCCAATTTCGGCAAGTATTTTTTCTTTTGTTCCTCATTACCCATTTCTACAATCCCAACGGTACCAATTCCAGTATGGCCCCCAATAAGTGTTGTATAGCCGTTAATTGTCTTACCTAGTTCCTCATAAATAGCGACTTTACCAACCATTCCAATCCCGAGTCCACCATATTCACTAGGGATACTTAATCCAAAAAGCCCCATTTCCTTACTCTTATTCATGATGTCTTCAGGGACTAAATCATTTTCTTCAATTTCAGCTGATTTTGGATCGACAGTGTTATAAACAAAATCCTTTACATTTGCCTTTAATGCGCTTATTTCTTCATCTAATTGGAAATCCATTCTCCCACTCCCTCTATATTTTTAAAATATCTTCAAAGGTGCACCTTTAATATAAAACCCTTCATATTTATAAACAAAACAAGATTTTTTGTTCATCATGTTCCTTTCTGTACAGGGTTAAATGTGTTCATTCTATTCAGAGGCAAAACTTTAAATGTGCCTAATGCAATTCCGATTGTCTCACCTTTTTCATTCGAGACCTTTGATTCTACATATTGAATTTTTTTATTATGATTAATAATTTTGGCCGATGCATATAAAGTTCCTCCCGTCACGGGTGCAACAAATTGCGTAGTTAGCGATATCGTTGCCACTCGCACTTCTTTGGTTGAACGAATCGTGACCCCAATAACAGAATCTAAGATGGAAGTTATTGCTCCTCCATGCATCACACCGTTTGAATTCATTAATTCGGTTTTGGCTGGCATTTGAATCATAACATCGCCTACTTCTAAGCGTTCAAACGTAATATCCATATGCTGCCAAAACGGCGACTTCTCAAACTCCTCTTTCAGCCATTGCAAATAAGTATTTGTGAAGGTTTCCCCCATTCATATTCCTCCAGTTTAATGGTTTTATATAGAATCGACATAAGTAGAGCTTTTCGCATCGTCTTTCCAAATAATAATGCCGTCTAAAGCTGCAATCCCTTTACCTTCCTCAAATACTCTTATTGGGTTAATATCCATTTCTTGAATTTTGCCATTATAATGTGATGCAAACTCTGAAATACGTACAAGTGCTTCTGTTAGTGCATGAATGTCTTTATGATTCTCACCTCTTACACCTTCCAGCATTGGATACCCTTTCAGTTCTCTAAGCATGGCATATGCTTCATCACGATTAATTGGTACCTTTCGAATGGAAACATCTTTTAAAACTTCTATAAATATCCCCCCCAGACCACATACAATGAGCGAGCCAAATTCAGGGTCTTCCTTCACACCGATAAACATTTCTAATCCATCATCTTGTATCATTTCCTCAACAAGAATACCTTCAATATGTGCGTCTGGGATATTTTTTTTGACCGAACTCAAGATTTCTTCACAAGCTTCTTCTAGCTCTTTGGAATTTTGAATGTTTATTTTTACACCACCGGCGTCTGTTTTATGAAGAACATCATCAGAGATTATCTTACCTACTACTGGGTAGGGTAGATTATCTTTTGCGCTTTCCAAATGATTATAATCTTTAATGACAGTCCCTTGTGCAGCACGTATTCCTAACGAAGAGAGCTCTTGCTTTACTCGCTCCTCAGTCCAAACTCCTTTTATTCCTTCCTTACCCTCATTTATGATAAATGTTTGGTTGGATGGCACTATATCATCCTTATTGCAAAACGTAGTGAAGTCGACCAAATATTTGATAGCTAACATCGTTTTATAGGATGTTGTATAAACGGGTACACCTTTATTTTGCAAAATTGCACGGCCTTTACCAGTCAATTCATTCGTGCCAGTTATCGTAACAACAATCGGTTTATCTGTTTTTTGGTCAATTTCTGCTACTTTATTACAAATTTTCTTTCCCAATTCGCCACCAAAAGTTGTTTGAACAACAATCACGTCAACCTGATCATCGTCAATCAAAACTTCTAGTGTATCCGTCAAAATATCTTGCTCCTTTAATGCTTGAGCGGTAATATCAATCGGATTGAGCGCAGATCCGTAAGGCGGAATTACCTTTTCAATCTTTGTCTTTGTCTGCCTAGACAAACGAGTAAGCTCCAACCCCAATGGTTCACTGTAATCTGCCATTGCTATTCCAGCCGCACCGGAATTTGAGACTGTGACTACACGGTTTCCCTTTGCTTTCTTTGAACGAGCGAAAATTTTCATCGCATCAATCATGTCATCCACATCATTGACTGTAACTAAGCCGTATTGTTTTGCAATTGCTTGAAATGTCACCTCTGATCCTGTTAACGACGCAGTATGTGACATTGCAGCTTGCTTCCCTAAATTAGAGCGTCCTGCTTTTAAGAGAATTAATGGTTTCCCCAACTGCTTGGCACGCTTTGATAGCTGAATTAACATCTCTCCATCAGGTATACCTTCTAAATAACCCGCAACCACATCCGTATCATCATCTTCAAGCATATATTCCATACAATCCAACGTATGAACATCCATTTGATTTCCTGTATTTACAACATATGAAAATCCGATACTTTCCTCTTGCGCCAGCCCGAACAATGAAAACCCCAGTGCACCACTTTGGGATGCAAATCCAACATTGCCAGATCGAAAACCGGCATCCGTTTCAAATGATGTGGCAAAGCCCAATGGAATATTTTCTTTTACATTTAACAATCCGATACAATTCGGACCTAAAATATGAATCCCCACCTTACTAGCCCTTTCTAATACCTCTTCTTGAAGTTGTTTACCCCCTTCACCCACCTCCGCAAAACCTGAACCAAAAAGGATTAAATGATAAATTTCCTTTTGTACACATTCATCAAGGATTTGAAGCATTCTTTTATGAGATACAGCGATTAACGCAACATCGACCTCCCCAGGAATATCTAATAGACTCGAATAACAAGTAAAGCCTTCAATTTCATCGTATTTTGGGTTTACAGGATAGATTTCACCTTTAAATCGATGACGAATTAAATTTTTCAAAGGTTTTCCACTAATCGAGGTAAAATCCTTTGAAACACCAACAATTGCCACTGATTCAGGATTCAACATTTGTTGTAATGCCTCCATTTTTGACATCATAAAACCTCCAACTTCTCTTTGTTATCCATTTTTATTTTTGCTTTATACAATAGGATCAAATAAATTAATAATGTCAAAACCATACCAATACCATCCGTCATTAGCCCAGGGATCAACATGAAAAGCCCTGCTGCAAACAAAACTATTCGCATAAATATATTATCTACTTTACCAGCTCCCAATAAATAGCCTTCCAGTGCACAAGAAAACATAAATATTCCTAACAAAGCAGTTACAACACTAATCGCAATCTCCGTCGGCTTCCCGTGACCTATCAGGGCGGGTTGGTATACAATGAAAAATGGAATGATTAGGGTTACTATCCCAAGACGAACGGATGTCATTCCTGTTTTTAATGGTTTCGATCCAGCAATACCCGCCGCAGTAAATGAAGCAAGCGCAACTGGTGGCGTAATATATGAGCAAGTCGCCCAATAGATGACAAACAAATGAGCTGCGATAGGGTCAACTCCCAATTCTATTAAAGCTGGTGCCATAATCACGGCCAAAAAGATGTAACTGGCTGAAACGGTTACCCCCATTCCCAATATGAAACTGGTAATCGCACCTGCAATTAAGATCAATATCAGACTATCACCGGCAGCAACGATAAGTTCTCTGGAAAATGAGAAAGAAACGCCAGTAATAGAGAGTGCCCCGACTACTAGGCCAATCCCCGCAATAATACATACAATTTCACTTAGAACTTTTCCCATTTCAGCAAACATATTGAAAAGTTTGTTCCAATTCAATCTTGTTTTTTTATTAATCATAGCTATGACAAGTAGCACAATACTTACATAATATGGCGCCTGGCCTTCTGAATTAAGAAAGCCTAAAATGACAATCAACAGGAGAAGCGCCAGCAGAAAAAACCAACCGTTCTTCATTGTCCTCCAAAATGAAGGTAGTTCCGATTTTGATACGCCCGTTAATCCATTTTTTGCGGCATAACCGTCCGCTTGAATCAATAAACAAATAAAATATAAAACGGCCGGTATTGCAGCAGCTAAAGCAATTTCATAGTACGGAACCGCAAGAAAGGAAGCCATGATAAATGCTGCTGATCCCATAATTGGCGGAGTTATCGTCCCACCCGTTGAAGCTGTTGCTTCAATCGCGGCGGCGTAATGCGGTTTATATCCTGATTTTTTCATTGCCGGTATCGTCATTGCTCCGGTTGTAACAGTATTAGATATCGCACTTCCGCTTAGCATTCCAAAGAAAGCACTACTAATAATACTGATTTTTGCCTCTCCGCCCCGTGTTCTTCCAAACATAGACTGGGCAAGCTTAAAAAAGAATTCACCACCACCGGTATATGTCAACACCACACCAAATACCAAAAAGCCAATAATAAGGTTTCCTACTGTTGTAAAGGGAATTCCCAAAACACTGTTTGCACTCATCACATGGTTTCTTGCTAGCGTAAGAAAATCAAAATTTTGTCCTTGTAAAAATTCAATCGGTATTTTATGCGTGACAAGTGGGTAAAGTGAAATAACAGCACACACGATGGTTAAAACCAATCCTCCGGTTCTTCTTAGGGCTTCAAGTAATAAACCCCAAAATATCACGCTAAATGTTGTTGCCAAAGGAGGCGCAATCCACTCCCAACCTCTCAATATCATCTGCTCTCCATTTATTCCAAAATAGACAGCAATGATTAAAGATACAACAAACAATAGAAAGTCAAACCATTTAATTTTTGTTTGTGTTTTTTTTGCAGGAAATATCAAAAAGCTGATTGGCATAAAGCAGGCTAGCAAATAATACAAATACGCATTTTGTATGAGGGATAATCCAAATGTTTCCAAGTAAAACAACATATTAACGGATAAAAAAATCCCAATCAATGTAGCAACAACGACAATGACTTTCCAAAACTTGTTTAACCGCTTTAATTTCATTTTTTATACCAATCCCTTCCCCACCTTATTTCGTTATTGCTGTAGTAACTCCTCTTTTCGCTTTAACCAGTATGTCGGAAATGCTTCATCACTGATCTGCTTTTTCTTCGCCTCGTCCTTTACTTGTTCCCAAGCTTCTCGAAGCCCTTCATATCTTTTAATGAGCGCATTGTTTTTTGCCTCTTTTTCTTCACTCCACATCCCATTTTCCTTAAAATATCGTATAGTTCCCTTATGAAAGGGAATGCCTATAGGCTCTGTCAGTACTTCATCTTTTGCATAATAAGTCAAATTTGCGCTGGCGCCTTTGTATTGGTCAAAATGTTCCACCATTGCCTTCGTTAACGCATAAATAGTATCCGGATCTTGGTCTGCATATCCTGCTATCATGTATCCGTAATTTGGAACAGTAACTGGTCCATCCGCACCCACTGCCGTATTTGTCTCTTCAGGGAACAACCAGGGCGCAAGTTCCTGCGTCCGATCCCAACCTTCTTTGTTGTCTTTTTCCATTTCAAGCCAATGAAGTCCTACCTTACTATCTGCCTCAATCATAGCTGAAGCAGTTGGATTCATTCCGACAACATCAATTTGTCCTTGCACCAATGCTTCTGATTCACCAGAATAGGATGTCATTGAAATAACCTCAACATCGTCCCAAGTTAATCCGCCAAATGCAAGAAGGGCTTCGGTTTTGAAGTTAACGGATGAGTTCCCAACAATTTTTGGTACCTTTTTTCCTTTTAAATCCGCTATTGTCTCGATACCTGAATTCTCTCGCACTGCAAAGGCATATTGGCTTGGCGGCGCCCAAACCGCACGAACGTTTTGTGGGCCCCAGCTCGGTTGTGCAAATTCTTCCAATGCCTCAAAGGAAAATTGAACTTCATCCCCAACTTTTCCTATTGATGCAAATCCTTCCCTTAGCGGGATCATTCGTGCAACGCCACTTGATGAAGGTAACATCCGCACCCCCGTTCCATATTCATTGATAAGCATATTGGCAATTGCTGACATCTCTGTATATCCGCCGGACCCCACATCATAAACACTCCAGGTCATCTGATCCGGTAATCCCGTTTTCTCTTTATCTGCCTTTTTGGCAATAGTTTCTTGGTTGTCACTACAACCTGATACAACCAATAAAAGAGAGACCAAACCTATAAACAGATAAAACTTATTTACCCTCATTGTTTTCCACCCGTCTGATTTAGAATGTCAATCGAACCTTATAATGAATATTTAATCGTTCAATCCTGAGTCTATATAACCCCATAAAGCAAACGCTTACATCGGTGCATAAAACGGCCAGAAAGCCGAGTTTTTATACTGCTCATGTAATTGTTGAAAATATGGGTTTGTGTTAGTAACCTTATCATCAGCCCTATAAACACATAATGTTTGGTTTAATCCTTATCCCCTCCTAGAAAAGTTGATAGAAACCAGGTTATTGTTATAATAATTTGAATAATGGCATGCATTTGATTTTATTTTATATACAAAAAATTATTTTGTCAATGAAATAATTGATGATTTTTGATAATGGTTCAAAGGTACTATTGCTTTAAAGATATAAAACTGAGTTAATTTGCCTTCATACAATTATCAAGATATCCATCCGCTTGACAAAAATGAAGCTGGGACAAGGTCTTATAAAAATTACAAACCGTATGAAATCAAATATACAAACTTTGATTTCATACGGTTTTAATTTCATAGGTTGTATTAAAATAATTCGTTTTCAACTTATTGTGCCGGACCCTTAAATTTTTCAATTAATAACATCAGAAGTGCAATGTTAACATCGTGCAATACTTATCTTCCCTCACTAGCGTTGCATTAAAACCATTTCTGAAAGTCAATCATCTTGATTAGCTACCCGACTTAATCGGGTGAATATTCTGTCATATATTCCTTCTATAAAATTAAAAAAGAACAACGAGGGTTTAAAGGTAGC
>NZ_JBFNXI010000064.1:0-13403 GCF_040812445.1 Lentibacillus sp. L22
ATTTATTTAGCACCATTACCATATTTACCTATCAATATCAACCATTGGTTTTGGTGTTGACCCAAAAAGTTTAAGGGGATTTTTCCTATAACTAGATAAAAAGGGCACATTTATGCATTTAAACATATTCTCGTTTTTGTCTCAACTTTTTCTCTATTATTTGCTAATACGACAAATCTAGTCATGGATTTACAGGACCCAATGGTTGACTGTATACCCGGCGTTGTCCATTTGCAAACAAAAAATTTCTTGATAACAGAAATTTTTTGTTCCGTATACATGATTTTGGGATATTCGTTAAAATAAAAATAGGTCATTAAAACAACGAAGGGATGGACAACTGTGAAAAAAATGAAGGTATTTGTCTTGTTGTCATGGTTTGTTTTCCTGTTGGCATCATGTAGCGCACATACCGAAAAGGAACAATCGGATAAGGAAGATGTTGCAGTTACAAAAACAGAGAAAACACCGGCCGATGGTGGCAAGGGGAAAGATAAACAAAAAAACGAGGAAAAAACAGAAAATGCGAGAACCCCAAAATATAAAATTTCGGATGCATGGTCGGTTGTCCCGATCAGTAAACATGCCAATGAAAAAGTAGTGCTTTTAACATTCGATGATGCTCCAGATGAACATGCGTTAGATATTGCTAAGACATTGAAAAAATTGGATGCCAGTGCGATCTTTTTTGTGAATGGACATTTTCTGAAATCCCCGGAGAAGAAACAAGAACTCAAACAAATTCATGATATGGGATTCGTGATTGGAAACCATACGTATAACCACACTTTACTGCCTGATGTATCCAAAGAAAAGCAAAAAGAGGAAATTGTCCGGGTAGATGATATGGTGGAAAAAATCATTGGCGAAAAACCAAAATTCTTTCGAGCACCAAACGGAGCTAATACCGATTATTCCAAGCAGATAGTCAAGGATGAAGGGATGACATTAATGAATTGGTCATATGGCTATGATTGGAATAAGGAATACATGTCAAAAGATGCAATCACCGATATTATGCTTCACACTGATTTATTAAACAACGGCGCTAATTTACTCATGCATGACCGCCCATGGACAGCTGCTGCCATTAAAGATATTGTCACCGGTTTACGTGATCAGGGATATGAAATAGTCGATCCAAAGTTGATAAGATAAAGTGATAAAGGGATTTGCTCCAAGGCACGTTGGGCAGATCCCTATTTTTAATGTGATATACTGTTAGGGGTTGCAATTCTAATTATGTCATACTATAATGTATTTACAATATTACAATTAATCAAAAAGGAGCTGGTCGAATGGGTACGGTCATATGCCAGGATTGTCAAAAAACAATTGAACATTTTGATGATGAGAAGGTAACAACGCTTTATGGAACATGTCCTAATTGTAACAATAAGAATAAATAATATAGATTTAGATGAAGGGGCTGTCAAAGAATTTTTGGCAGTCTTTTTTGTTGGATAAAAAGGTAGTACATGATAGCATAAAAGAAATAGTTGATATGGGGGAGAGTTGAGTCATGGAATGGAACACAAAAATAACAGAATTATTAAAGATTAAATATCCAATTATCCAAGGGGGGCTGGCGTATCTTGCCTATGCCGATTTAGCAGCTGCAGTTTCCAACGCCGGGGGCTTGGGTCAGATTACCGCCATGAGTCTAGCGGACCCAGATGAATTAAAAGCAGAAATTAAACGTGTCAGAACACTCACAGATAAGCCATTTGGGGTTAACTTTGCCATTGGTCAGCATGGGCGCACATTTGAACATATGGTCCAGGCTGCAATTGATGAGCAAGTACCGGTTATTTCAGTCACCGGAGGGAATCCTAAAGGCGTGCTGGACATGGTGAATGAACATCCGATTAAAAAGCTGGTACTGGTTGCAGCAAGAAGACAGGCGGAAAAAGCGGAGGAATTAGGTGCTGATGCTGTTATGGTCGTTGGTCAGGAAGGTGGCGGTCATTTGGGACGCGGGGATACCGGTACACTTGTATTAACCCCGCAAGTAGTCGATCATGTGTCGATTCCCGTTATTGCCTCTGGTGGAATTGGTGATGGCCGCGGATTGATGGCAGCCTTGGCACTTGGAGCTGAAGGAATTGAAATGGGTACCAGGTTTATCGCAACGAAAGAATGTATCGATGCCCATCCGGACTATAAACAGGCACTAATCGATGCGGACGAAAATGCAACCACTGTTATCAAACGCACCCTGGGTACACCAGCAAGAGCATTGAAAAATGAATGGACGGATGCGATTCTTGATTTGGAGGCAAACCAGTCTACATATGACGATCTGAAGACATATATTAGTGGAGAAGCAAATAAACGGTATATTTACGATGGTGATGCTACAACCGGTTTTGGCTGGGCAGGACAAATCGCAGCACGCATTCATACCATTCCAACCGTGGATGAATTAGTGACAAGCCTGTTGAAAGAAGCAGAGGATATTCGAAATAAATGGCGGTAAATGGAGGATAGCGGCATGAATTATCATTATCCAATTGATGAAACATGGACAAAAGAGGAAATCACCGATGTGGTCAATTTCTTTACAATGATTGAAAAGGCATACGAAAATAATGTAAAAGCGGCGGATGTCATGCTTGCCTATCACCGATTCAAACAGATTGTTCCGTCCAAAAGTGAAGAAAAAAGACTTTTTGCGGAATTTAAAAAGGCTTCCGGGTATGCTAGTTACCAGGTTGTAAAACAGGCAAAAGCTACAAATGGTACCGTCACAATACAAAAGGGCGGGTAAACAGTTACCGCCCTTTTTCCGAAGGGTATAATAGTAAAAAAATTCAGGCTCTATTATGCTCATGCCAGTGTTGGCCCCGTCCGGCTCCAGCGCCCAGCGGCTAGCAAACTTCAGGTTTCTTCCTGCGATAAGTCAACATCGGTTCGTAAGTTAAAGGAAGGCCGACTAAGAACGGCCTTTGCGGCCAACGTCGGCATACCCCTTTTGCAGGGGCATGTTTCCTTTATCTCGTAGGTAAGGATGTTCGGCTAAGGACGCCGCTTTGCGCGGCAACGCCGAACCACCCGTGTTGCAAGGGCGCAGTTTTTACGCCGCTAACCGGGCGCTTACGCCTTTGTTCTCAAAGAAAGCTGATAAATAGGGACCAATACATCCAGGATGGACTTTATTTCCTGTAAAAACGATGCCCCATCTGCCAGAATTGGATCATTTGCGGCAAATTGTTTTCCCAGCAGGAGCTCGGCACTTTTTACGTTTTTAAATCGTTCCAAAATCGCATTCAATTCAACATCCCTTAGTTGGTCATCTGACTTTTTCATATGGTTCATGGAAATATTGTAGTCAGCTGGAAGCATGTGTTCCAAGTCATGCTGGTGATCTAAAAATACCTCGGCCATTTCTTGTTTATTTGGTAATTCATAAATGTAGGCAAGCCAGACGAAAACACGATCATCCCATAAACCTACCTGAAAATGGGGATGCTTTTTATAGCCGCGTTTATTATTGGCAATTGCCAACCATGTATCATCTGGGGGATTAACGGTTCTTCTGGCGTGTTTGGCAATATGCAAGAACATTTCGTTTCCAAGTATTGCTTGCAAATAGTCGACCAGTTCATTTCCGATTTCTTGAAATTTTGGCTGGATGCGGTTTTGTATTGTCTCCATCCGTTCGTCTAATCCATCATTCGAAAAAACCGCAAAATCCGCTGATGAAAAGCCATGAAATGTCACAATCTGTCATCCTTTCTCGAGTAAACATGCTTATTGCCTAGTAGAGCGTGTCCATTTTTACCGCTGCTCAAAGCTACGCCGCCTAGAACTTCTCGGTCCTTTTTATCCTCCTTTTGAACACGCACTAGTAGATTATAATCATTATTAAGTAAATCGTTACCTCAGTCAAGCAATACCGTTTAAAATCGGCTAAACTGGGAATAGATAAGAATATTAATAATTAAGAAAAGCCTAGTGTCATTAATCTCCTAAATTTATGATTCACCCGGGAAAAATGTTGAACGATATAGTGATTTAAGTCATAGTATAACATAAGTCATCTGAAGGGATGAAGGTATATGAAATACGTAATGGAAGCCCTGAGACGAAAAGAAGCCGAAGAGAAATTGCCTGTCATTCGTATGGAAATTGATTATGAGCTTGTAACACTTCATGATGCGATGAAAGCGAACGATACTGTTCAAATCATAAAAACAAAAGAACGATTGGAACAACTCCGGAGACAACTACTTGAAATAGAAAATAAATAACGCCCAAGCTGACCTGACGCCTATGTTTCTTATTCTGTATAGGTGTCCTTTTTTGTTCCGTTTAAAGAAGTAATTCTTAAGCAGGGCACTTTTAATGACGCTATTGGCAGGATTTGATAGTATGGTACTAATCTAAGCATTGGAGGACATAGCATATGGATTTTGGGTTGCGAGAGAATATTTTTGAACAGGCAAAAGCTTGGGTACTTCAGGCGGGTCAAACAATCAGGGAACGCATAAATGATCCGCTAATTATTGATACCAAATCAAACCCGAATGATTTGGTGACGCAAATGGATAAAGAAACGGAGCGTTTTTTTGCGTCAGCCATCAAAGAAACATTTCCGGATCACTTCCTGCTTAGTGAGGAAGGATATGGTGATAATCACGATTCATTGGACGGAACGGTTTGGATTGTGGATCCAATCGATGGGACAATGAATTTTGTTCACCAGAAACGCAATTTTGCTATTTCGGTTGGTATTTATCATCAGGGCATTGGTGAAATTGGCCTCATCTATAATGTGATGGAAGATGTTTTATATCATGCCAAACGAGGGGAGGGGGCATTCAAAAACGATGTATCATTGCCGCCCCTAAGGGAAGATGTTCAATTGAAAAAAGCAATCCTTGGTTTAAATCATTTTTGGCTATGCGAAAATCGACTTGTTGACGAACGGCAAATGCAGAAATTGGTTAAAACAGTTCGTGGTTCCAGGTCATACGGATCAGCCGCGTTGGAATTTGCCTATGTGGCAGAAGGAATTACAGATGGTTATTTAACCTTGAGCCTTTCTCCGTGGGATTATGCTGCCGGAATGGTCATTGTGAATGAAGTTGGTGGCAAAACTACCACTACCACTGGCGACCCTGTTAATTTGCTGGGAAAGAATTCCGTTTTTACTGGAAACCCCGCAATTCGGCAGCAGATATTGGATGACTTTCTTATTAAAGGAAAGAAGTGACGCTTGACTATGCGTCACTTCTTTTACGTTTAATGATTAAGCCGAGTTCCATTGCCGCAAATCCCAGTACAAAAAATAACAGGACCAGCCAGAAATTCTGGTAGGAAAGTGCTGCACCCATACCAACAAACATGGCAATAACAACAATGGCTAATAATAACATTGGAAAATTTATTTTTTTCATGATTTCACCCCGAGTGTAAGACATGTAGCATCACAGTCATTCTTTGTTGGACAAACTTTTCCTATATACACTAACAGTATAAATTATTTGCTGGTATTTTTCAAAATAAACAAGATGTCCGATTATCGTTATATTTTAGACTGGCACGAGTAGAAAAGTTCTAGTATGATAGGGAAAGAGTGTTGATTTGTGGACATGCACGTTAATGGGGGATATATGGATGGATAGCGTTATTTTCAACTATATTAAAGACACATTTGGCGTTGATCATATTTTTTGGACTTTATATGTACTAAATTTAATCTTTGGTGCGATCGCATTCAAATTGGGGTTTGCCCGAAAATTACCACCACTAAAAACGGCCTTTGTTTATGTGATGCTTGCTGTTGGTACATATGTAATTACGATTTTTAGCATTTTTAGAATGCCAATGACCGAAAGTTTAATTATTATTTCGGTGGTTATGGGAATTTATCGATTTCGCCTGCATCAACAACGAAAAAGACGAGCAAAAACTCAATAATTGGCAAAAACAAAAAACTCCCAAGTACCGGGAGTTTTTTGTTATCGATGTGGCTTTTATATCAAATTATCTTTATGTTTCTTTTCCTGATACAAATGAAAATTGCCAGTTTCATGTCTTTCCCTGGTTTTGGTGTCGATCCGCCAATAGCATGTCTGGCATAAATACATGCTTGTTTTTCTATTTCGTAATCGTTTTGCCTTGAGTGAATAATCATCAATCGTTTCCACCCGGTCACAAAGGACACATTTCACTTGCATTTTATCACCTCTAATTCGACCCGTCAGTGTTTAATATGGAAATTTCAGCTGAATATTGTTCATGTTGTAAATCCAGTAGAAAAATATGCAAAGTCGGTTGAATATAACTATCATTACAGTTTAACTATAACACAGGATTCATGTCGATAAAAGATGCATACAATTTTGATGTTTGATGAATAATATAAGGGGTATATGTTACACAAAAAGGTGAAAGGACGATTGATATGAAGAAGAGATACATTATTTCGGCGATTGGGGCTGCAGCAGGTGCTGGTACAGCGGGATATTTACTAATGGATAAAGACAAACGTGCAAAAATCCAGGATAAGGCTAAAACCATGGTGGAGACGTTTAAAAATGATGATGTTTCTACGTTGGATGAAGCAGGGATCCCGGATCAAACAGCCAAAAAAGATTTGGCTCAATTGGAAAATGCAAAGATGGTTTCGGAAGGCTCGCAGTTTGGTGTTAATTATTACAATGAGGTTAAGGCTGACGAAGAACAGTAAACCTGGATAAAGCTGAGGTGCTTCCATTGATCGGGAGCACCTTTTTTAGCTTTGACCTGGAAATGCGGTCAATGATCGTACAAGCTGATTTGATGTATCCTTTCACGTTTTATTTATTACCCTGATCATTCTCAATATCGTTCAATTTGTTTTCATTATGTTTCGGGATGACTTCTTTGTTTTGGTCGGGTTCTTGTGGCTGGTCTTCATCAACCGGAAAGTCAGGCATGTACCTGCCGACAATTGCGGATAACTCATCAACGACACCATTAACAGGATGTCCTTGGCCAATTTTATTGCTCATATTCCGCAGTCTTTCCGTTATATCTGCATCGGCTACAACAACAGCGGTTTTTCCATATGGATCATGTCTTAATCCTTCTGTTACGGTATATTTGATTGTACCAACACGGGAGCGATCCAAGTCTTTATCCACGTCAATTCCAACTACCGCATAAGGGCCGGCAACGACTGCTGAGGCACTGTTTACGTTTGGAACTGTATTAGCAATATCAGCTAAATGGTCAGCTATTTCGCTATTGGTGAGATTGTCGTTTTCAACGGGTTGAGAATTTTTCACATGTGTCAATTGATTTCCGTTTTCTTTCTCGGGTAAAGATGTTTCACCATTCTGCTGACATCCGGCCAGGATAATAACGCAGGCAATAAGGAATGTATATAAGCGCAATAGCATCTCTTTTCCTCCTTCAAAATAACTGTGTTGCCTTATTTTGAACCTGGAAAGCAAATTTATACAAGAAAAGCGAAGGCACTCGTTTAGCGGCGTATATCCTGGACTGTGCGGCGAATAGAGCATGGATTTTATATGTTATTTAATGTGAAAAAGCTGCTTGCCTATTAGCAAACAGCTTTTTGATCACTATTCAATCACGATTTTTGTAACACATTTTACCGGGTTATCCTTATTGGAACCATCATGATAGAAAAAATGCAATGGCCCATCTTTTAGTGGCTTCCCATTGAAAGAAAATAAAAATAATCCGTTGATGAAATCTTCCAGTTCGATGCGAATTTCGGCATTTGTCGTTATTAATACGGCATTTGTCGCATCCTCATTTGGTTCTGCATTATTAACAAAATCTTTGATCGGTATCACATAGGAATTTTTTAAAATCCTTTCACCCTCTTTGCGTGAGATACCAGGATTAACAGATGTTTTATTTGATGGAGACACTGCACGATCCCAGCGTTCTGATGCTTTTTGCAACTCCGTCAAATCCTCATCGGGGGTTTTTGCTTTTTCCACAAAGGCATCTTCCAGTAAAATTTTCCGTGCATCGAATATCCAGACTGTTGGATCCAATGTAATGGGATAAGCGACATTCCCTGTTATCGGTACAATCATTGTTATTCACCTCTTTAAAATATGTACTTGTTCAGAATAGCAGACGTACGAAGAAAAATCATCAAAAAGAGGCAAACTAAGTTTTATTTGCATTTTATGGTTACGACCGTTAATATAATAAGTAGAAGGAAGTCTTCTGAGTGGAGGGGATATATTTGTTATCTGAGGTGACCGTAAATCATCGTGAAAAAGCCTATGCCCTTCTTAAGGCTGATGCTGATAAAATTTTGAAACTAATTGAAGTTCAAATTGAGAACTTAATGACACCTAAGTGTCCCTTGTATGAAGAGGTTTTAGATACACAAATGTTTGGTCTGTCCAGGGAAATAGATTTTGCAGTGCGGCTAAATTTAATTGATGAGAACGATGGAAAATCACTTCTTGAGAATCTCGAACGACAGCTAAATATATTGCATGAAGCGGCACAAAAATCTGTGTAGATTTGTGCAAAATAATTTTGGCTTACCGCAGTAAAACTTTGCCGATATGTTCATGGCAAGGTTTTTTTATTAAAAATACTATTTCCTGCCGTTAATACCGAGGATAGCTTGGTAGATTCTGGTCGGTAAAAATGAATTACACCGAATAAATATTTGTGTTATACTATCAAAAACAAAATGATAAAATTGCGCGAATTACATAGTAGGGAGAAGTACGATGAAAAGGTTATTTAAATATAATGATTTTACCTTGATGATTACACCTTTGGTACTAAGTGCTTTCGGGATGGTCATGATCTATAGCGCAAGTATGGTGACTGCCGTCGTTGAAGGACATGAAAGCACCTTTTATCTTTTTAGACAATTGCAATGGTTTGTCGTTGGCACGATTGCCTTTGTATTTTGTAGTATATTTTCGTATAAATATTATCAAAAACTTATGAAATTAATCATGTTGTTTATTTTTATTTTATTGATAGCCGTATTATTTTTTGGGAAAAATGTAAATAATGCGCAATCCTGGTTCAGTTTCGGCCCCATTAGCCTGCAGCCTGCGGAATTCGCAAAACTGGGGTTAATTATGTATTTGGCCTCCGTTTATTCAAAAAAACAGTCCTATATTAAAGAGTTTAATAGAGGAGTATTGCCCCCGTTAATCTTAACTGGGGCAGTATTGGGTCTGATTGTTTTACAACCGGATATTGGAACTGCAGCAATTATCTTTTTGATTGCCTGTTCGGTCATTTTTAGTTCCGGAATTAAATTCAAACATTTATTTGTCCTGATTGCCATCGGTCTTTTGATTATTATGATTGCCGTACCAAGTATGGTAACTGATGTACGAATTGGCAGGTTTACCGGAGCCTATCAACCTTTTGAACATCCGGATGATATAGGGTACCATCTAATTCAATCCTATTTGGCAATCGGTGTTGGGGGACTGACCGGTGAAGGGCTTGGCAATAGTGTTCAAAAGCTTGGCTATTTGACGGAGGCGCATACCGATTTCATTATGGCTATCATTGCCGAAGAATTGGGATTCATCGGTGTCATCCTGGTGATTGGTTTGTTGGCGACCATTGTATTAAGGGGGATATTTATTGCCAGAAAGTGCAAAGACAGTTTCGGTGCTCTGCTCGCCATCGGGATTTCTTCGATGATTGGCATTCAGGCATTTATCAATTTAGGAGCGATCAGTGGTTTACTCCCGATTACTGGTGTACCATTGCCGTTTATTAGTTATGGTGGTTCTTCCCTGTTGATCATGTTGATCTCGATGGGAATTTTAAATAATATTGCTAGAAGCGTAAAAAAGCAGGAACAACAACCTGTTCAAGTAAAAAGCAAAGATATGCCACAAAATGTTGATAAAGGAGGAAGATCATGGCTGATGTAAAGCAAATCAATAAAATATTAGTCGCAAATCGAGGAGAAATAGCTATCCGGGTTTTTCGTGCCTGTACCGAATTGGACATTCGAACGGTTGCGATTTATTCCAATGAAGACACTGGATCTTATCATAGGTATAAAGCGGATGAAGCTTATTTGGTCGGCGAGGGAAAGAAGCCGATTGATGCTTATTTGGATATCGAGGGAATTATTGAAATTGCAAAAGATGTTGGCGTCGATGCCATTCATCCAGGGTATGGTTTTTTATCCGAAAACATTCAATTTGCCAAACGCTGCGAACAAGAAGGTATTACGTTTATTGGGCCAACCAGTGAACATTTAAGCATGTTCGGCGATAAGGTGCGTGCAAGGGAGCAGGCAATTAACGCTGGACTACCTGTGATACCTGGAAGTGATGGACCAGTCACGTCCGTTGAAGAAGTTGAAGCGTT
This sequence comes from Lentibacillus sp. L22, assembly GCF_040812445.1. NCBI lineage: Bacteria > Bacillati > Bacillota > Bacilli > Caryophanales > Bacillaceae > Lentibacillus > Lentibacillus sp. L22. The sequence goes on from NZ_JBFNXI010000064.1 coordinate 10,345, forward strand.
TGGTGAGAAGTATGGTTATCCAATCATTATCAAAGCATCGCTCGGTGGTGGAGGACGAGGAATGCGAATTGTCCGTTCCAGCAATGCGTTGCGAGAGGCATATGACCGCGCCAAATCTGAAGCAAATGCCGCATTTGGCAGTGATGAAGTATATGTGGAGAAATTAATTGAAAATCCGAAACATATAGAAGTACAAATTATCGGCGACCGTGATGGAAGTATTGTCCATTTATACGAGCGTGACTGTTCTGTTCAACGCAGACATCAAAAAGTCGTAGAAATTGCCCCGAGTGTCTCATTGGGTGACGATTTACGAAGCGATATTTGTGAAGCTGCTGTCAAGTTAATGAAGAATGTTCATTATTTAAATGCTGGAACCGTGGAATTTTTGGTGACGGATAATGATTTTTATTTTATCGAAGTGAACCCGCGCGTTCAGGTAGAACATACCATAACGGAATTGATTACCGGTGTGGATATTGTGCAGACACAAATCAAGGTAGCACAAGGGCAGTCGCTCCATAGTGGTTCGATTGGTATACCGAAACAAGGAGACATTAAAACCAATGGCTATGCTATCCAGGCACGCGTAACAACAGAGGATCCGTTGAACAACTTTATGCCTGATACTGGTAAAATCATGGCGTATCGCTCTGGTGGGGGATTTGGTGTACGACTGGATGCCGGAAACGGTTTTCAGGGAGCAGTCATTTCACCGCACTACGATTCGTTGCTCGTAAAAGTATCAACCTGGGCATTAACATTTGAACAAGCAGCACAAAAAATGGTGCGTAATCTAAGGGAATTTCGGATTCGCGGCATTAAAACCAATATTCCGTTTTTGGAAAACGTGATTCAGCATAAGCAATTCTTGTCGGGTGAGTATAGCACAACCTTTATTGATCAAACACCAGAGTTATTTGTATTTCCAAAACGTAAAGACCGTGGCACAAAAATGCTAACCTATATTGGAAAAACTACTGTAAACGGGCCGAAAAAGAAACCAGTATTTCCCGAACCACCAGTTCCGAAAACTCATCCAAATGAAAAAATGCCAACTGGAACAAAACAAATTTTGGATGAACACGGGCCAGAGGGTTTGGCATCCTGGTTAAAGGAACAAAAAGAAGTATTATATACGGATACAACTTTCCGAGATGCCCACCAGTCATTATTGGCAACCCGTGTACGCACAAAGGACTTATTGCAAGTTGCGGAACCAACCGCAAGACTTTTACCGGAACTGTTTTCACTGGAAATGTGGGGTGGCGCCACATTTGATGTTTCCTATCGTTTCCTGAAAGAAGATCCGTGGAATCGTTTATTATCACTCAGAGAAAGAATTCCGAATGTTCTGTTCCAAATGTTGTTGCGAGCAAGTAATGCAGTTGGCTATAAGAACTATCCGGACAATGTCATTCAGGAGTTTGTTGACAAGAGTGCATCTGCCGGGATCGATGTGTTCCGCATTTTTGACAGTTTAAATTGGATGGAAGGAATGCGGCCAGCAATCAAGGCAGTTCGTGACAGTAATAAAATTGCCGAAGCGACGATGTGTTATACCGGGGATATACTGGATTCCAACCGGACGAAATATGATCTGACGTATTATAAAAATCTGGCAAAAGAACTCGAGGCATCCGGCGCCCATATTTTAGGAATCAAGGATATGGCTGGATTATTAAAACCGGAAGCCGCTTATCAACTGGTTTCCTCACTAAAAGAAACGGTTGATATTCCGGTCCATTTACACACGCATGACACAAGTGGTAATGGTATTTTCACTTATGCACGCGCAACGGACGCTGGTGTTGATGCGGTAGATGTTGCTTGCGGTGCCATGGCTGGATTAACATCGCAACCGAGTGCACAATCCCTTTATCATGCACTGGAAGGTACCGATCGGCAGCCAAAAATCAACCCTGCTTCCTATGAAAAACTGTCACAATATTGGGAGGGAGTCAGAGCATATTATCATGATTTTGAAAGTGGCATGAAGTCACCACACACGGAAGTATATTTTCATGAAATGCCTGGTGGTCAGTATAGTAACCTACGGCAGCAAGCAAAAGCTGTTGGCCTGGAAGATCGTTGGAATGAAGTGAAGGTCATGTTCCGGAACGTAAATGAAATGTTTGGCGACCTGGTTAAGGTGACACCATCATCGAAAATTGTTGGTGACATGGCATTGTTCATGGTACAAAATAATTTAACCGAAGATGACATTTATGAACGTGGAGAAACCATTGACTTTCCGGATTCCGTTGTTGAATTTGCCCAAGGCTATATTGGCCAACCATATCAAGGGATCCCGCAAGAATTAAAACGGATCATTTTAAAAGGTAAAAAGGCAATTACCGAAAGACCCGGTGCGTTGCTTGAACCAGTTGACTTTGTCCAATTACGGAACGATCTGTTTAAAACATTGGATCGTCAGGTGACTAGTTTTGACTTGATTTCGTACGCATTATATCCCAAGGTATTTATGGATTTCCAAAAGTTTACACAAAATTATGGAGATATGTCGGTATTGGATACCCCAACATTTTTCTATGGTATGCGTTTGGGTGAAGAGATTGAAGTAGAAATTGAGCAAGGTAAAACGTTAATTGTCAAACTAGTCTCCATCTCGGAACCGCATGCGGATGGCACTCGGATTGTCTATTTCGAATTAAATGGGCAATCACGTGAAGTAGTTGTCAAGGACGAAGGTGTCCAATCCCAGGTTGCAGTGAAACAAAAAGTAGATACTGGCAATGAAAAACAGATTGGTGCAACCATGCCTGGAACGGTTGTGAAGGTTGTTTGCGAAAAAGGTGAGAAAGTGAAGAAAGGTGATCACTTATTAATTACCGAAGCAATGAAAATGGAAACCACCGTACAAGCACCATTTGCCGGTGTGATCAAGGATGTATACGTGAAAAATGGAGAAGCGATTGCAGTGAATGACTTATTGATTGAATTTGAATAAAAACATAGTCACTCAGCCTGCAAGCAAAGAGGCTGGGACAAAACTCCAGTAAATAAAAATTAAGGCGTAGGAGCTTACACTAAAAAAG
>NZ_JBFNXI010000065.1:0-13264 GCF_040812445.1 Lentibacillus sp. L22
TTCCTGCATTATAAATCTGTATATTGATTTTATTTCTATTTATATATAAAATTAGGATAACACTTAAATAATCAGGAGGAATTTCCTTTGCGCAAAGACCAGTTCCAACGACCAAAAGGATATAATACATTAATGCTATTGATAAAAACAGTTGCAATCCTCTATCTATTGATATTAACCGGTAGCTATTTAACCTCGGACACGAAGGCATATTTTAGTGATCAAGTTACCGATAAACAGGTCATCCAGGCCGGAGAATGGTGGGATCAAAGCGAGCTTGAATTTACTGGTGAACCAACACAAAATGTCAAAGCCTGTCCGCCAACTGATATTGCTGTGCAAGTGCGAAATAATGGCGTTACGATGGCGGGGACAACAACATATGAAGTCTACTATAGCGAAAATGGTAATCCGAAAAATAATGGCGAAAAAATTGCAGATGGTACAATTGATCCAATTGCGACCGGTAAAACTAGCAAACTATCATTCCATGCAGAAAAAACAGGCACTTATATGTTTAAAGCAATACAACGTCCGGGATATGATGGAGATGACGATACAAAACATGCCATCTGGAGTGAAAAAGTGACGGTGGAATGTATCGAGAAACAAAACCAGGATCAGAAGGAAGAGAAATCGGAGACCAAACAGTCAGATGAATCAGAATCAATGGAAACAGAAATAAAGAAGTCCGAGGACGAGGTGGATAAAGGAACGAAGGCTGATAATAAGCCAAACAGCCCTGAAGAAGCTGATAAAAGTGTTGAAAAGGATTTAGGTGAGGCAGATTCTAATCAAGAAAGTGATGCAAAGGAAGATGAACAGGAACGGGCGACAATGATTGAACAAAAGAATGAAACTGACACAAAAGAAATAGAACCGGATCAGAATAAGGATGAAGTGGGAAATAAATAAAATATTTATAGAGGATGTTCAAAAAGTCCGGTAAAAATGACGCTTCGAATTTCGTCGTTGGCTTGCTTTTCCGCCCCTCATGTACCTTTTAAATAAAGAGACAAACAAACCGCTTGGGATCTTTAGTTTAATGAGGGGAGAGAGGATCAAAAGCAGGATAGGAAGGAAGAGAAATCAGATACCAAATAGTTGAATGATTCACAATCAACGGATGCAGAAGCGAGAAATCCAATAATAAAGTCGATAAGAAAAATAACAAGTTGGATTACGAGGAAAATGTTGATAGTAGTAATGAAGTGGATTTGGGTGAGGCAGATTCTGATTCTGTTCAAGAAAATGATGTAAAAGAAGATGAGGCTGTACGTGATCAACAGGATTAAACTGAGATGAACGGATAAAAAATCATTCATGGAAAGAGGATTTTTTAAAGCTATTGAAACATATAATTAGGGGGGTAAAATGGATAAAACAATACCGATAAAGAACCAAATGAACGGTGTTTTTGTTCATGTATCTAATTTGAAGGACTCAGTAAAATGGTATTCTAATTTGTTAGGTTTAGGTATTGATTTAGGTAAGGTAAAGTCACCTGTCTATAACATACCCCTAGTAGGAACAACTTCTCTCACTTTAGATGACCACACCCTTGACCCTGGATTCAAACATAATACAAGCCCTAGTCCAATTTTTAACCTTTATGCTCCGGATATTGACGAAGCCTATCGGTATATTAATGACAAAGGTATTCAAATTGTACGAGAAATAGAGAGGGTTGGTGAGACAGCTTGGTTTAATATAATGGATCCGGATGGTAACGTAGTGATGATCTGTGATTGTTAAAAAAGTTCGACACGTTCCATAGGTTAGGGCTTCCATTAAAGAGAGCAACTACGGAAAAATACACGTGTCATAAATTTCAGGGGGGGAAACCAGATGACGGTCAGATTAGAAAAAATGAATTCAATTGAATACCAACACTACTTAAGTTATGCAATTAAAAACTATGCAAACGAACAAGTTAAGTCTGGTAGTTGGAAACAACAAGAGGCAATCAGTAAGGCAATACAGGAACATGAAAAATTATTACCTGAAGGGGAGGAAACTGAAAACAACCATTTATTTACAATTCATGATGGGTACCAAGAGGTTGGTATGATTTGGTTAGCACAAAGAACAAATGAAAAAGGGTTTATTTATGACATTAACATTTGGGAAGGCAACCAAGGTAAGGGTTATGGTATGGAAGCAATGAAAGAAGTTGAAACCGTAGCTAAAAAGTTAGGATTGAAAAGTATAGGGCTTCACGTCTTTGGTCACAACAAAATAGCAAAAAAATTATATGAAAAATTAGGATACATAGAAACAAATATAAAAATGGAAAAACCATTATGAGACACGATACAATTCAGCAAACAGGCCGGATTGTCCAAGGAATTTTCATGTATTAAATATTATAAAGATCAATATTTCAAAACAATTGAAATACACTAAAGGTTTGAAACGTTAACCAGATTAATTTGTATTAGCTACCTCAACAAAAGAGTGCGATTTGCAAGTAATAGATTGCTCAATTTTGCTTACCTTAATATTTTATAGGAATCCGGGCCTATTAACGTAATAAGCCACTTTAAAGCTTTCAATATACTATAGTGGAGATATACTTTATAGGAAAAGAGGCAAGTAATGACACAAACATGTGGATTCATCTAATTATATTCATCAGCAGAAATTAACGGTTGTAAAACTGGAATAATAATTGCGTCCTTTCTTGGTTTATAGAGAATATGATTAAACCTGGCAGCAAAGGAGTCCGCATTCCTTTGATAATAAAATGAGAGGAGACTTTAAGTGAAGAAGATCAAATTTGTCATTTTTACGATGATCCCTGTAAGCTTTATCGCATTTTTTATATGGCGGTATGCTTCACGAAGACCTTGCCCTTTCTGGTTACGATGGTTTGTAGAGCTTGATAATCCATTTATAAAGAGCAATCGGGCGAAAGAAATCATTCAACAATCTAACATTCACCCAGGAATGCATGTGATTGATTTTGGGTGTGGACCAGGAAGACTTACTATTCCATTAGCAGAGAGTGTTGGTCCCTATGGAAAAGTAACCGCAATTGATATCCAATCAGAAATGCTACAACGGGCAGAAAGAAAGGCAATGGAAAGGAATCTAAATAATATTGAATTTGTACAGGGGAAAATCGGCGCGGGTAAACTCCAATCTACTCCATGCGACCGTGCTGTGCTTGTCAATGTCTTAGGTGAAATTCCAGATCGGTACGCAGCCTTCAAAGAAATTTTTGATGCCCTGAAGCCAGGTGGCATCTTGACAGTAACCGAGGTAATATTCGACCCACATTTCCAAAGACGGGAAACCATTTTGAAGCTCGCCAATCAAGCCGGGTTTCGCGAAAAAGATTTCTTTGGCAATTGGGCAGCATTTTCACTCTTATTGGAAAAGCCTAGATGAATAAAGGGTACACTTTGTATTGAAAGGAAATAACCATACTTAATCGACAACCATCTTTAACAGAAAATGTTACCAATTGTTGATAGATATTACCTTCAGTCTCCTGTATATTTAAATATATAAGGAGATGAAAAACATGATCGGTATGAATATACGCGTTTTGCGTAAAAAACATAATTTGAGTCAGGAACAATTAGCTGAGAAGGTAGACGTATCACGACAGACCGTAGCAAAGTGGGAAAACGATGAAGCCTTACCAGATATTTATAAATGCAAGATAATCAGTAATATTTTTCAAGTAACATTGGATCAATTATCCAGCAATATGAGTGAAAAAGAGGCGAGCCACCTTGCACCCAAGGGAAAGCAATTTTTTGGTGTTGTGAAGGTAGGAGAACGGGGGCAGATTGTGATTCCCAAACAGGCACGGGAAATATATCAGATTCATGCCGGTGATAAGCTGGTTGTTCTAGGAGAAGATGCAACAAAAGGGATTGCTGTTTTAAAAAGTGAGGGTTTCCTCGAGGTTGCAGAGTTGATCCGAAAAGCTGAACCAACGGGATATGAGTCAGAATGAGTAAAATTACATTTTTTTCGATACCTGCACATGGACATACTAATCCAACCATTCCTGTGGTAACCGAATTAGTAAATAGAGGACATCAAGTTTGGTATTATTCCTTTTTGGAGTTTCAGGAAAAAATAGAAGACGCCGGTGCTACATTTATTGCTTGTGATGAATTCTTGCCTCATCTATCACAAAAAGAATTGGATCGTAAGGCCGGCAAAGATTTTGCGGCATTGATTGAAATGGTTGCTGATACGACCATCAGTTTGGACGAGAAGGTATGTAAGGAATTAAGGGAAATTCAGCCGGATTGCATTGTATCTGACTCTTTATGCTTTTGGGGGAAATTATTCGCCAAAAAACTAGGAATACCATATATTTGTTCGACCACATCCTTTGCTTTTAACCGATATACAGCAAAATTGATGAAGCGAAGTTTAATGGAACTATTGAGAATGATCATAGGCATGCCTCGAATCAACAAAAAAATGAAATTGCTAAAGGATCATGGTTATGAATTAAAGAATTTTATATCTATTGTTCAAAATGATAATGAAACGGACACCATTGTTTACACATCGAAAGAATTCCAGCCAATGGCGGATACATTTTCCGATCGATATGCCTTTGTTGGACCATCCATCAAGCAGTCTCCACCAGTACAGAATGAAAATCAGAATAGAAAAGTTGTCTATATTTCCCTTGGCACGGTTCTTAATCAAAATCGGGATTTTTACCAAAACTGTATAAAAGCATTTGCAAAGACAGACTATGACGTTGTGATGTCAGTTGGTGAAGATACTAATATTTCTGCTTTTGGCAACATACCAGGAAACTTCACAGTAAAAAACTCCGTGGATCAGATATCGATATTACAGACAGCAGATGTATTTATTACTCATAGTGGAATGAATAGTGTGAATGAAAGCCTGTATTTTGGAGTTCCAATGGTTTTATTCCCGCAACATGGCGAGCAAAGAATGGTCGCTGATCGGGTTGCTGAATTGGGTGCAGGATTAGTGCTTAAAGGCAAAAAGCCAAAATATTTAGAAACAACGGTAGCTGAAATATTTACGAATCGGGCATACCAGGAAGGTGCGGAGAAACTGTCAGAAACCTTTAGAAAAGCCGGTGGCCCAGTAAAGGCTGTTAATGTTATTTTGAATAAAATTGAAGATGAATCTTAACGCTTTGTACTTTTGAATGAAACCAAACTATATATATGAAGACTTCAATACAAGGGTGCTTTAACCGGATAACATGTTCATTTACACCATATTGCAGACGGTATAAAAACACCATAGGAGTTCTTTATTATGTTTAAAAGATTCTTTATGTTTTTTTTTATCTTTAATAGTAGCTGTTATAGCGGTTTTACTGGCTGTTAAACATCCAACAGGTCCTAATACTGTTTCATACGATGAGCCAGCTGGTTTATGGATATCTATTGGAATGATAATAATGCTCTTTTTACCGCCTTTGATTTTATCGTTATTTAGCAATCGTGTTGTAAGAATTATATCTGTAGTGTATCAAGCGTTTGTTGTGATTTCATTTTCAGGAATTATACCAATTGGGTTTCTTTTTCCGAATAGCATTGGGGTAAGCGTTATTGCGGTTTTAGGAACTTTGGTCAGTATAGCAAGTGTTGTTATAACTTTAAGAACTGAGTCGAATAAAGAGGTTAAATTTTGATTTTAATTTACTTATGACAGGTAGTTTATAAGAATAGAAGGATTGATGAGCAAAGTGCAAAGTATGGAAACTAAGCTAATCATCATACGAGGAAACTCTGGGAGCGGAAAAACAACGACTGCGAAAAATCTTCAAAATCATTTAGGACATGGAACGCTCTTGGTTTCTCAAGATGTCGTTCGCCGGGAAATGTTGAAGGTTCACGATAGAAAAGGTAATCTTTCAATTGATTTGATTCGCCAAATTGCGGAATACGGTACGGATAAATGTGATTTTGTAATTGTAGAGGGAATCTTGAATAAGAATCGATATGGTGAAATGTTGAATAACTTAATCCAATTCTATAATCAAAAGTCATATACCTATTATTTTGATTTATCTTTTGCGGAAACAGTTAGGCGACATAATTCTAGTGCGAAAAAGATGGAATTCGGCGAGGATGCTTTACGTGCCTGGTGGAATCCAAATGATTATCTTGGCATGGAAGGCGAAACGATATTGACTAATGGTATGTCGCAAAATGATGTATTGAAACTGATTTTAAATCAACTTCAAGAGTAATTACAGAATTTTGATCTTTTAGGACGGGGGAGGGTTATGTCATTTATATATTAGTTTTTGGGATGTTGTATATTATTGGTCTCCCTTTGACAACGCTTATTCATGAAATAGGTCACGCCTTTGGGCTGGTTTGTTCAACAAAGAATGGTAAGGCAAGGATCTATATTGGAGATTTTAGTGATTCAAATAAAGAGAATTTTAAAATCGGGAGAATACATTTTCATATTGTTTGGGGAGTAGGCGGAATCTGTAAATATGAAAAAGATAAAATGACAAAATTTCAAGCCGTTTTAACCACAATAGGCGGACCACTAATATCTGCACTGTTTACCTTTATTCTTTTTTTCTTTTTTTCTTTCTTTATCAACCCATTAATAAATTTTATTTTATAACGGGCATGTTTTGGATGAACCTTATTCAATTTATTGTGACGATCATTCCAATAGTTTATCCAAAATGGTGGGGACCTTATGGCGGTAATTCTTCAGATGGTTATAAAGTATTGAAGATTTTAAAACAATAAGTTACCTACACTATTCATAAATAATACCAGCTAATATCAAAAAAGACTATCCCAGAATTGGGCTCGCTAATTTTTTATTTGGATCGAATGTGGTTAGTTAGTATACTGGAAAAAATATAGTGTTTTAAATCTTGTCTGAAGTACAGCCTTATGAGTTGACAGTTGCTAGGCCAGGAGAAAAATTTTTTATGAATAAGATGCAATAATCATCTATTTTCTGGAATAAGCAATTGCGGTAAAAGAATGATAAGATTAAATAAAGATAATTCATAGAGGCTTAAAATGCAATACGAAGCTAAAACCACAATCGAATATATTGAATTACTAGACGATGACTGGAGAAAAGAGAAACTACTAATTGTAAGACAATTAATTTTAGAAAATGCGCCTGAACTCGAGGAGAGTATCCAATACAAAATGCTTTGTTATGGAAATGAGTCTTTCAAATTGTTTCATTTGAATGCTCAAAAGTCTTATGTGAGTCTATATGTAGGTGCGATTGAGAAAATAGAAAATGCCAAGGAGTTTCTGACCGGATTGGATTATGGAAAAGGGTGTGTACGCATTAAAAAGTCAGTGGATTTGCATGATTGCGGAATTGAAGATTTTGTGAAAAAGGCTATTAATACTTGGAGGGCTGATGGTGATACTTCTTGTTAAAAGTACTTAGAATATCAAAAAGTATTCATCGGGAGGGAATGTAGACTTGAAGATACACCCATTGTTGTCCCAATCCATGATAAGCCAACGAAAAAAACGCAGATACCTTAATGAAATCGTTTGAATCTAACTTTCGACCAGTAATTGGAGATATCATTGATGATGCTGGATTTGATTCAAGGTTTTATAATGGATATGAGATTGCAAAGGTCACCAGTAATTACACTTTAAATGAATGTTTAGTTTCACTTGCGCCGTACCAAGGTTACTATTTGTGTGCATGTTCATGATAACTGGGGGATTACAGATTGGATAAAACAATGATTTCGAATCGCTTTAAAAATTTCGCTGTTAAGGAATGCCAAGACTCAAGTGAGTTATACGAGCACTTGTCCCTAAAGATATCCGAAGATGATGAGATGTTAGAGGTATGCTCCAACGCCAAAAGGGGGCAGCCTGTTCCGAATTTATTCCTTGGTGCAGTTCACTACCTTTTGCTTAAAGGAACAGACCATGAATTAAAACAGTTTTACGGAAGTATTGTTGAATCCACAAAAGACGCAAAGGATTGTTTTCCTTATTTTAAAGACTTTTGCCAGAAAAACAAAGGTGAAATTATTTCCATTTTGAAAAGTAAATTAGTACAGACAAATGAGGTAAGGCGCTGTAGTTACCTTTACCCAAGTTTTTGTTTTATTTATGAGAAAGTAAAAAAGCCTTTAGCATTAATTGAAATAGGGACAAGCGCTGGTTTGCAACTTCTCTGGGATAGGTATTGTTACTCCTATGAAACTGACAAGATTTACGGAGATCATAACTCTGACGTGCATATAAAGGCTAATGTAAAGGGTGAAAGTTCTCCATTTTTACTGCCTAATAGCCCACCGGTAGTATCTAGGATAGGGCTTGATTTGCATATTAATGATTTAAACGACCCTGAAGATTATTTATGGTTAAAATCGCTTATTTGGCCGAATCACAGTGAAAGACGAGAGTTGTTTGAAGGCGCATCAAATTATGTAAAAAGAAACCTTCTGGATATGGTTGAAGGGGATGGAGTGGCATTATTATCTGATATTGTAATGGAAATCCCTCAAGATGCAGTAATATGTGTTTTTCATACACATGTAGCAAATCAATTACCACAGGAAGTTAAATTTAAACTTTTAGAAGACGTAAAATTGATAGGTAAGCAAAGAGACATTTTCCATTTATATAACAATGTACAAGATCGAAATTTTCATCTGGATTACTATATAGATGGCAACGAATACAACAGTACTGTAGGGGAAACCGATGGTCACGGAAGGTGGTTTTCTTGGAGATTGTCCTAATTTAGGATTTTCCAATAATCCCCGCTTTTATTTTTAAAGTATTGGTAAGTTGGTATTGAGCGAACGAGGCGCGAAAACTGCATAAGACCTCTGAAGCTATATTGAACAGGGAATCAGTCCCGACAAGTTCTACGGTGTGATTTCAAGGGGGGTTACCATCCACAAAAAAATAGATTCTGCTCCAAAGAGGCACATATTCGAATAAGAATGCGCTTCTTTTAAACAATTACTTTAATACACACAAAAGGGGGGTGCTTTTTGAGCAAGGGATTACTTCACCATATTGAGATATACGTTTCAGATTTAAGGAGATCGGTTGAATTTTGGGGATGGTTTCTCGAAGAACTTGGGTATAGCACATTTCAAGAATGGAATGGCGGACAAAGTTGGAAATTAGGAGATATCTATATCGTCTTTGTACAAACGGAAGAAAGGTTTTTGGGTGTTCCATATCATAGGTGCCGGGTCGGACTTAATCATTTAGCATTTTACGCATATTCACGAGAACATGTCGATGAAATGACTGAAAAGATAAATAATAAAGGAATCAATATCCTTTATAAAGATAAGCACCCATTTGCTGGGGGTGAAGACCATTACGCCCTTTATTTTGAAGACCCCGATAGAATAAAGGTAGAGCTTGTTGCGCCATGATATGATCTTCTTTTATCGGGCGCTTTCATCAATATATTTTGGATTACTCTGAAATTAGCCTATAATGAGCTACCTTTTGTCGCTCACCTACTTTGGGATCGGCTTTTGTAAAAGGCATCGGGACGTTTGGTACAAGAAAGTGGAATCGGATTAGTCAATATTATTTTGGATGGAGATAAATTGTTTTTTATGTTACCCGAATCGAAGGTGAAATCGATCATGCGAATTTAAATGAACTTGCAAATGCCTTAGGCGTAGCTGTAAACAGTATCAAAGCCAGTTTTAACATCGATATCAGAGCAGTATGGATGACGTACAGCTCCCTGATTTAGAAGTGGTCTGAAATTTATGTCCGAACATGGAAAACTTGCTTTATTGACTACAGCAGGTGTAACTGGTGTAACAGTCTTTGAAGCGAAACGACCTCGGCTGACTCAGATACAACATTCGAAGTAAGTTCCTTTACCCTTGCTATTGGACTATTTTGTTGAATAAGGAACTCGAGAAATTTTGAGGGGGAATAAATAATTAAAAATCTATGCGTGAGTCATGAATTAGCATTCTTCACAAGAAATTATTCGGGAAAGGTGAATATTAAGTATGGTATCAATAAAGATCCAAAGTTTTGGGGATTTTTAAGTTTAGATTTGCCTTTTGATATCGAAATAGCTAAGAATTTTCCGGTGTGTGAAGCGAGTGTCTCTTACAATGGTAAAGGATATAATTCAGTTTTTGGATGGATTCAGACTGTTGATATGGATATTAAAGATGATAACTATCAAAGTTCATTTGTCGATGTTGGTGCTCTTTTTAAAGGGATAGATATGCCCTTTTTTAGCTTCGGAAACAATCCAACATTATTTGATGCCCCGTGTATGATAAATGTAAGTAATGTGAACTGGACGGCACAGTCTTTTTTGGTAGCTGTGGGAAACATAATTAGGACAACGAATGTTTATTATGTGATTGGTTTTGAATGGGGGTATGAAGTTATTGATGATGTTCCTCAAATTAAACCAATTAAGCAACTAAAAATGAAAGATTGGAATACAAAGGTTGATTTTTTAAATAGAGAATACTCCAGCTGGAATTTTGTAAAAGGTAATCTTAGCTCATCCTCAAAATAGACGGGGATATTCCTTTTTTTGCGGGTGCTAAATCTGGATTAGGACTACTTTTTGTTTTACATGAAAGGACAAAATGTTAAACAGTACATGTTAAAATTTATAGTATTAAGATGACTTTTAAGGAGAGGATATATTGCTTAATGCAGTTGTAACAGGTGGCGCACAAGGCATTGGAAGGAGCATTGCAATTAAATTAGCTGAAGACGGGTACAGAGTATTCATTATTGATAAACAGCAAGACACTGGTCAGCAGACTGTAAAAGAAATCAATGAGAAATACGGGGAAGCTTTCTTCTTTAAGATGGATATCACTAATTTGAAGGGGTTTTCAGGACTAATTTATCATATTTTATAGAGAGACTGGTTCGATTTCGGTATTTGTAAATAATGCCGGGGGTGTCGGTGATGTTTGTTTTCCGGATGTTGAAATAAAACAGTGGAGCGAAGTAATTGACCTCAACCTAAAAGGTGTCATGCAAGGCGTTCAAAGCGCAATAAAAACCATGGATAGCGGTGGCGATATTATCAATATTTCATCGATGGCAGGCGTAGGAAATGAACCGCATGATTCTCCAGAATATGCTGTAAGCAAAGCAGCTGTCATAAGGCTAACCACTGCAATATCTGATCAGCTTATTCAGCAAAATGTAAAAATAAACACATTCTGCCTGGGCTGGGTTGATACTCCAACCTCTCAAAAAACAAGAGAAAATATGGATCCTGCCGACATTCCAGAGAATATTTTAAGTTCAGACGATATTGCAAACAAAGTCAGAGAGCTTATCAAGAGTCCAAGAACTGGAAAGGTTGTTGTATGGGAGGAAGACCAAAAACCTTATGACCTTTATGATTGATGTTAGAATCAAAAATTTGTATACGTTGAGGTGAGATAATGAATCCAATTCTTTTTGATATACCGGAACAATTTGAAACCGAACGACTATTATTGCGGGCGCCTCGGATTGGCGATGGAGCTGTAGTTAATGAGGCAATAAGAGAGTCATATGAATCTTTACATAAGTGGATGAAATGGGCTGATCATATTCCAGAAATTGAAGAGACTGAAGCAAATGCTCGTAAACATCGAGCAAATTTTTTATTGCGTGATTCATTTGCTTTTTATATGCTGGATAAGTCTTCTGGAGAGTTCATTGGTACCTGTAGCCTGGTAAAGGTAGATTGGCAAGTGCGCCTTTTTGAAATTGGTTACTGGATAAGGGAGTCTGCTTCTGGACAAGGATATATGAGCGAAGCAGTGGACGGTTTGACACAATTTGCTTTTAGGAATATTCAAGCCAATCGTATCGAAATACGTTGTGACACTAGGAATGTTGCCAGTTGCAGGGTTGCTGAGCGTTGTGGTTATCACTTGGAAGCAATATTAAAAAATAATTTCATCGATCTGTTGGGTGATCTTAGGGATGATTGTATCTATACAAAGGTACGCTTAAAGAATGGTTCGTTCGGTTATCCAACATCATCTAGTTAATGTGTTAGTAGATTGCTTGTGGAGTTTTGGTTATGTTTCCGCAATATTGCTATATCACACAACGTTGTAGAAATATCCTTGACTAAGGAGTGCTTTAGCTGAATAGCATATTCAATTATCAGGCCAGATTGTGGACCAGATGAAACCTTCTTTAAAATTCACCGTAAGTGCAGAAAGGGGTGCATTTATTATGAAAAAAGGTCTGTGATGTTTTTGTTTGTGGTAAGCGTATCAATTTTACTGATGGGGTGTGGTACAGGAAAGAAAAATGATGATAGTGATCTTACAGATAGTTTTTGAAAAAACGTAAAAAGTTGAAGTAATCTTATCAGATGGTTCCGGTGTCATTACAACAATTTCAGACGACAATGATATTGATAACTTTGTTAAGATGTTACAAATTGATGAGTGGGATTCAACAGATCCCCTTTTAGGTGCTACTAAGGGAAAAACATTTAAAATGTATCAAAAAGATACTGTTAAACCTGGGGAGTCAGAAAATCAAAATGATAATTTAAATGAAGTTGCTGCTATGACAACATACAAAGATGTCCCACATATTGAATTTAGTTTAAAAAGTTATTCATTTAATTTCAAAGTACCAAAAGAGGTTGCTGAATATCTGAAATCAAATCAGTCAAGGTGAGAAAAATTGAAAAGTCATGTATGTTGGAAAAAGAATGAGAAGGAAAAAGGATGTTATGGCAATGGTTTTTCCAATCAGGGTGGATAACCGTTTTCTTTTTCCTCAATGAGCCATTATGTTGAAGTACAAGAGAATTGTGAAGGATGGATTTTATGAGAGAAAAAGATTCCCCTTATATTATTGCTGTTGCTGGGGTTTCTGGCGGAGGAAAAACAACGATCACAACACACTTAAGTCAGAAATTGCATAATTCAAAGGCGCTTTATTTTGATGACTATGATTTTGCTGGGCCCGAGAACATTGTAAATTGGGTAGAGAATGGATCCAATTATAACTTATGGGATTTGGAACCCCTTATAAAGGATTTGGAGGTACTACGTAACCAACGGCTTAATTACATTGTCTTGGATTTTCCATTTGCCTATAAGCATATTAAAACAAGTGAATTCATTGACCTTGCTGTATTTATTGACACCCCATTAGATATTGCACTAGCACGCCGTGTTACCAGAGATTTTAGAACGGGATCAGTTGAAAATGTCCTGTCCGATATGTAAGTGTAAAATATTTCTCGAGGTTATTTGAGCGATATTCTAGCCAAAAAAGAAAAGGCA
>NZ_JBFNXI010000066.1:0-12334 GCF_040812445.1 Lentibacillus sp. L22
TTCTAACCTCAACCTCTGACATCTGTTACATACTGGTTGTTTTGTTCAGTTTTCAAAGAGCAAATTTCATAACGCTGTTTTTAACAGCAATTTAATTAGTATAACAATTAACCTCGTTACTGTCAACCCTTTATTTTGCTTTTTAAAAGCAAATGGGCCTGAGTGGACTCGAACCACCGACCTCACGCTTATCAGGCGTGCGCTCTAACCAGCTGAGCTACAGGCCCAACAAATGGTATGGAGCGGGTGAAGGGAATCGAACCCTCATCATCAGCTTGGAAGGCTGAGGTTTTACCACTAAACTACACCCGCATCATAAAATTTTATATCTCGCATGGTCGGGAAGACAGGATTCGAACCTGCGACCCCATGGTCCCAAACCATGTGCTCTACCAAGCTGAGCTACTTCCCGTTAAATGGCGCGCCCGAGAGGAGTCGAACCCCTAACCTCTTGATCCGTAGTCAAGCGCTCTATCCAATTGAGCTACGGGCGCATTTAAGCGAACTCTATTATATTAGCACATTCAGAAGTCAATTACAAGTATTTTTGGTGCGGTCGAGAGGACTTGAACCTCCACGGGTTATACACCCACTAGGCCCTCAACCTAGCGCGTCTGCCATTCCGCCACGACCGCGTATTTTAAAAGGCAAAAACAAAATGCCATGATTGCCACAGCACCTCGTATTTCATAAATGCGGGTGAAGGGAGTCGAACCCCCACGTCCGGTAAAGGACACTAGAGCCTGATTCTAGCGCGTCTGCCAATTCCGCCACACCCGCTAAACGCTATGATGTAATGGTGAGCCATGGAGGATTCGAACCTCCGACCCTCTGATTAAAAGTCAGATGCTCTACCGACTGAGCTAATGGCTCATCGTATTCTATTTCTTACTTATATGGATAAAATAAAGCTGGGCTACCAGGATTCGAACCTGGGAATGACGGGATCAAAACCCGCTGCCTTACCGCTTGGCTATAGCCCAATGATGGCGGTCCGGACGGGACTCGAACCCGCGACCTCCTGCGTGACAGGCAGGCATTCTAACCAGCTGAACTACCGGACCAAACCAAAGCAATATTTTTACTTATTCAAATAAGATGACCCGTACGGGATTCGAACCCGTGTTACCGCCGTGAAAGGGCGGTGTCTTAACCACTTGACCAACGGGCCATAAAAATGGCGGAGAAGGAGGGATTTGAACCCTCGCGCCGCTTACACGGCCTACACCCTTAGCAGGGGCGCCTCTTCAGCCACTTGAGTACTTCTCCGTTTGGCTCCACAGGTAGGATTCGAACCTACGACCGATCGGTTAACAGCCGATAGCTCTACCACTGAGCTACTGTGGATTGATAAATATGTAATTTTCCATTGCACAAAATCCAATCTGATAACGACAACGAAAATTATAATACACTAATTTTTGATCATTGTCAACATTTTTTCTCAAGACATTTTCTAACGCTTCCCGTTTGCTCAAGACCTATTTAATTTACCAGTTCTAACAAGTTTCGTCAATACCTTTCATCAAAAAAGTTAAAAACAACCATCCAAACGTCATTGAAACAAGATCTGAATCTATAATAAATGAAGAAAAATGCTGTCGTTTAATACAAATGACCTCCTCAACCCCAAGCTGCAAGCATTAACTTTATCCCTCTAACATGGACAGTCTTCCATTACATTTACCACATCTGTATTGATTCACGTTGATTCTCCGGGCTCTTTTATAAACATGTTTACAGTTATTACAAACATACTTGTACTTATACCTGTCTTCATTGGATGGTAATGGACGGCAATGTCTTGGTGATCCGGTTGCTCTCAATAGGTTCTTGAATTCTGCATCCCCGTGTTTATATCCCTTTCCTTCAATATGAAGATGATAATGACATAATTCGTGCTTGACTATGCCAATAAACTCATGTTCGTCCATCTCGGTCAAATACTTGGGGTTGAGTTCAATGATCTTTTTAGCCGGAATATATCGTCCTCCAGTCGTTCGCAGCCGATGATTGAATTGTACCTGATGTAAAAACGGCTTTTGAAAGTACTGTATGGATACTTCATTAACCAGCTTATATAATGACCTATTATCATTTAATAAATCCATTTAACAATATCCCTTCCCATTTATATGCACAATAATCATCATTACTATTCTAGCATATAATCGATTAATAACGACAAGTAAATATTAGGACAGTGCAATATGTTTCTAAAGGATACCGGGTTGCTTTGCCGGAAATACTCATTCAGTCTGTTTAGTTTTTATAATAGGTCCATGTTTACATCATACGCTGTACGGGTAATAGATTCATGTCGTCGTTTTTTAAAAGAATAGGTTATCCAAAAAAGCATTGCAACCGATTTTATTTAAAACAATTATAATTAAATATTGACTTTCAAAAAGTTTATATTACAATTAGTATTAGAGATATCAATTATGAATAAAGGAGAGGAGCTTTAATTTATGAGCGATAATCGTAAAACTTTAACTACCGGAGCAGGAATTCCAGTAGGAGACAACCAAAACTCTATTACTGCAGGACATAATGGGCCTAGTCTGATTCAGGATTTTCATCTGTTGGAGAAGCTGGCACATTTTGATAGAGAACGTATTCCGGAACGTGTGGTGCATGCCAAGGGAGCAGGTGCTTTTGGCTACTTTGAAGTGACCAATGATGAAATTTCCAAATACACGAAAGCCGACTTTTTAAGTGAAAAAGGAAAACGTACCGAAATGTTTGCCCGTTTCTCAACTGTTGCCGGCGAACTTGGTTCAGCTGATACAGTTCGTGACCCACGCGGCTTTGCGTTAAAATTTTATACCGATGAAGGAAACTATGACTTAGTTGGTAATAATACGCCGATCTTTTTCGTTCGTGATGCCATTAAGTTCCCTGATTTTATCCATACACAAAAACGTAATCCGCGCACAGGTTTAAAAGACCCGAATGCGGTTTGGGATTTCTGGTCCTTGTCACCGGAATCATTGCATCAAATCACTTATTTACATGGAGATCGTGGTATCCCGGCAACATACCGTCATATGAACGGCTATGGCAGTCATACATTTAAATGGGTCAATGATAAAGGAGAGGCTTTCTGGGTAAAATACCACTTCATCAGTGACCAGGGTGTGAAAGGGATGGATGTTAACCTGGCAGATAAGCTTTCCGGGGAAAATCCTGATTACCATCGTGAGGATCTCTACAACGCAATCGAGGAGGGTGATTTCCCATCATGGACATTATACGTGCAAATCATTCCTTACGAAGATTATAAAACGTATAAATGGGATCTGTTTGATGTCACAAAAACAGTTTCCAAAAAAGATTACCCTCGGATTGAAGTAGGAAAAATGGTATTAAACCGTAATCCGGAAAATCATTTTGCCGATGTGGAGCAAGCAGCTTTCACACCAGCTAATCTAGTTCCTGGAATTGAAGCATCTCCAGATAAAATGTTACAAGGCCGACTTTTCAGTTATGCAGATACACACCGTTACCGTCTTGGTGTCAACCATCAACAAATTCCTGTCAACCGTTCAAAAGTATCGGTTAACAACTATCAACGCGATGGCTATATGCGTGTAGACGGCAATGGCGGCGGTGCACCAAACTATGAACCAAACAGCTTCGATGGGCCAAAAGAAGACCCAGCAAGCAAAAATACACCTTTTGAAGTACAAGGTTTGGCTGAAAGTGTCGCCCATGACTCAGAAGATCATTACACACAACCTGGGGATCTATATCGTTTAATGAGTGCAGATGAAAAAACACGTCTCGTTGAAAACTTTGTAGAACACATGAAACCAGTTGAAAAAGATGAAATCAAATTACGCCAAATCGAGCATTTCTATAAAGCTGATCCGGAATGGGGCGAGCGAGTTGCTGCCGGTTTAGGACTATCTGTTCCTGAAGGGGTAAAATAATAGATCGTCAACTAAAAAGAGGACTTCCCAGCACATGGGTAAGCCCTCTTTTTTTACGTTTAAACAACGTAATTCAGCTTTTAGTTACTTATTTCCTACCATCGATAACGCCACTCGACCTTTTTCGGTGTCAACATTCTCCACCCAAACCGTTACCACATCCCCGACAGATGCGATATCCATTGGGTGTTTGACAAATTTGTTAGCCATTTTGGATATATGCACAAGCCCGTCCTGTTTTACACCGATATCCACAAACACACCGAAATCAACTACATTTCGTACTGTGCCTTGCATTTCCATGCCTGGCTGTAAATCTTCCAATGAGAGCACATTTTGCTTTAATAACGGTTGTGGGAAATCATCCCGAGGATCTCGTGCTGGACGGCTTAAGGCGCTCATAATATCAATCAATGTTGGCTCGCCAATACCAAGCTGTTCTGAAATCTCCTTCTTGTCCACTGATTGCAGACGCTCGTCTAATGTATCTGATCCGATATCCGTTAATTCAGCATCAAGTATACGCAAGAGTTCGGTTACCTGCTCATAGGTTTCCGGATGGATAGGGGTTCGATCCAGCGGGTTATCTCCATCGATAATCCGTAAAAAACCGATTGCTTGTTCATATGTTTTAGCACCTAACCGCGGGATCTTGCTCAATTGTTTCCGGTTCGTGAACTTTCCTTCCTCATTCCGTTTGGTCACAATATTATTGGCTACCGTTTTACTTAATCCGGATACATATTGCAATAATGAGGTTGACGCTGTATTGACGTTGACCCCGACTTGGTTAACGGCTGTTTCAACTACAAATGTCAGTGATTCATTTAGTGCTTTCTGGCTGACATCATGTTGGTATTGCCCTACTCCAATCGATTTTGGATCAATCTTAACCAGTTCGGCAAGTGGATCTTGTACCCGTCTGGCAATGGATGCTGCACTTCTTTCCTCAACTTGTAAATCAGGGAATTCTTCACGGGCTAACTTGGAGGCGGAGTACACACTTGCCCCCGCTTCATTAACAATAATATATGGGACTTGTAATTGATGTTTGCCAATGGTATCCGCAATGAATTGTTCGGTTTCCCGTGATGCCGTTCCATTCCCAATCGCAATAAGCTCGATCTTGTATGTCTGAATAAGTTCCATGACAATTTTTTCAGCACCTGCCACATCTTTTTTAGGTGCGGTTGGGTACATGACCCCAACCTTGTGGACCTTTCCAGTTTCATCAACCACTGCCAGTTTGCAGCCAGTTCTAAAAGCAGGATCAACACCAAGAACAGTTTTTCCTTTAAGCGGTGGTTGTAGCAGCAGATTTTTTAAGTTTTTGGCAAACACATCGATTGCCTGCGTTTCCGCTTTTTCTGTTAAGCTATTACGAATCTCACGCTCAATCGAAGGCTGGATTAACCGTTTATAACTATCGGCAATTGCGGCGTCCATCACCTCCGTAACATGCTGATTGGCTTGCTTATTAATCAGTTTCTTTCGTAAAAACTCGCTTATTCGTTCGATCGGTGGTTCAATGCTGACTTTTAAAATTCCTTCTTTTTCACCGCGATTCAATGCGAGGATCCGGTGGGAAACCAACGAACGAACTGCTTCATGGTATTCATAATACATCTCATAAACGCCTTTTTCATCTGATGCAGCCGACTTTACTTCTGAACGAATGATACCTTTTTTATATGTTTCGTCCCGAATGTAATCGCGAAATTCCGGGTCATCAGAAATCCATTCGGCAATAATATCGTTCACACCGGTCAATACATCGTCTATTGTATGTACCTCGTGTTCCTCTGAGAAAAACTCCACTGCCTTCGTTTGAACGTCGATATCTTCCAATTTCCAGACCAATTCGGCTAATGGTTCCAATCCTTTTTCTTTGGCAATGGTCGCTTTTGTCCGGCGTTTTTGTTTATATGGGCGATACAAATCTTCCACCCGCTGTAACTGGGTTGCTTCATTGATGTTTTGTGCAAGCTCTTCAGTTAGTTTGCCTTGTTCATCAATCAGGCGGATTACTTCCTGTTTGCGTTCCTCCAAATGGACCGCATAATTCCATTTGTCTTGGATGAGCTTGATTTGCACTTCATCGAGGCCACCGGTTGCTTCTTTCCGGTAGCGAGCGATAAACGGTACGGTATTTCCTTCATCAAGCATTGCAATTACTTTATCAACCGTACTGGCTTTGACTTGGGCTTCTTTGGCCACCCAATTGGTTATCTCCTGATTTATTTCAACAGCCACAATGATTTCCTCCTCTTTCAACGTGCCCTTTCATTTTACCAAAACATATGTTATTTTCCCAATCCTTACCTGAGATGATCCAGCCCTGCAAATAAAAGAGCATACCACGACTTTTCCAATAAAAATGACTGCCATTTCCGCTGACAGCCATGATTATCCCCCATATTTCATTGCAATTAATGTCGTATCATCGTTTGGCGATTCTCCATGTAAGCATGCATATGCGTTGATGATGTCGTTTACATCCCGATTCAAGATAAACTTCTTTGTCAAATCCGCATCAGAGACACCGTCGGAGAACATAATAAAATTCATTTGTGGTTCCAATGTGCCGTTAACCACTTTGAAGGGCCTAGGATACCCAGCCAAATACCCGGCATTGGGGATATTCCGCTTTTTCTTTCCATCTTGCGTTACCGTCAAAATACCAATATTGCCAATGGAGGAAAAAGCGTATTGTTCAGAGGAATAATTAACTTTAAGTATTCCCAGCACCACTCCGCGTTTTCGGAACAACTCCTGATTACACCGCTTTACGATTTGTCCAACTGTTGCATGAATATTGCTCTCAATGATGTCAATTACGATTTGCGATGATTCTTTGGCGTATTCTCCACTGCCCAATCCGTCGGCAATCGCACAAACAAATTCTTTATCAGTCTCGATGTAATAATAACTGTCGCCGCAATGAATATTGCCGTTTTTTGCTTTTTGATAAACCGCTACTTGCATTTTGTTTGCTGCTGTATTCAATCTAATACCTCTTCGCTATCGGACTGAATCGTTTCGCGGAGTTTTCTTAAGGCCCGTCGCTGCAATCGGGAAACATGCATTTGTGAAATACCCAGTAATTCCCCTGTTTCTTTTTGACTGCGGTTGTCAAAATAGGTATATTGCAAGATTTGTTGTTCTCGTTCGGATAAGGTCGGCAAAATTTTCTCCAGGAGCATACGCTGATCGGCATTTTTAAAATCTTGGTCATCGCTGCCTACCAGGTCAAGGATCGAGACTGTACTGCCATCCGAATCCGCTTCAATTTTCCGATCGACCGACAATGCTTTATAGCTTTTGCTCATTTCCATGGTTTCCAGCACATCTTCCTCGGTCACATCTAAATATTCGGCGATCTGCGGAACAGTCGGTGGCTGCTGATTCGATGTCGTTAATTCTTCTACTGCCTTCTTGATTTTCGGACCTAACTCCTTGATGCGCCTTGGCACATGAACACTCCAGGTTTTATCCCGAATAAACCGTTTAATTTCACCAATAATTGTCGGGATTGCAAACGACTCGAATGATTTGCCATAGGTTGCATCATAACGTTTCACTGCAGCCAGTAATCCGATCATCCCAACTTGCACCAAATCTTCATGAATCCCACTATTTTTGGAATACTTACGAGCAATGGACTCTACAAGATTTTGATAGGTTAGTACAATTTTTTCCTGTATTGTTTCATCATTTGGCTCGTCCTGCAGATATTCAATCCATTGGTAAACCTCGTCTCCTCCTTTATTGTGTGGTTGAGATTTGGTCGCCATTAAAACCCACCTCGGTTTCCTGAAGGTACTTTGTCATTAGCACAATAACACCATGATCATTGTTAATCTCTACTTTATCCATTAGTGCTTCAATTAAAAAAAGGCCAAGTCCGCCCTCTCTTAATGTTTCGACCGATTCTGTGGGTTCATATGGGCCAATGGATCCTTTCACCTGCCCCAAATCAAAGCTGCCGCCGTAATCAGCCACCATTACCTCCAAACGATTGGCATAGACACCAAATCCGATCGTAACTTCTCCATCATCTTCCGGATCATAAGCATGCGTTACAGCATTCGTTATCGCCTCAGAGACAGCAACTTTTAAATCTTCAATATCCTCATAGGAAAAACCCATCCGGTTCGCAACCCCGGAAACACTCAACCGGATGACACCCACGTATTCTACTTTTGCAGGAATTTTCATTTCGATAAAATCAAATACTTCCATCATTCACTGCCACCTCGAATCGCTGCCTTAATATCCATGATTTCGATCAAGCCGGTGATTTGGAACAAGCGAAACACGCGATCCTGCAAATCAACTAGCTTCAACTGACTATCATTTTCTTTCGTCGATTTCAATGCACTAATAAACACACCAAGTCCGGTACTATCCATATAGTTAACCTGTTCCAAATTAACTTCCACGATGTGTCCCGCACCTTTTGTCAGGGGTAAAAGCGTTTCTTTCAGCTTCGGTGCAGTATATGCATCAACCTCACCCGACAAAACGATCTTTGACTTGTCGGATTCCTCGATTACTTCTATTTCCAAGTCCATTATTTCTTCTCCCTTCAAGATGAAGTTCAAACTCATAGGTTACACCATATTCAACACTGTATGACTACCCGTTGAAACAACCTGTTAAACATCTTTTTGCAAAATAATCAGGGTGAAGTCATCACGAAGCTCAAAATGCTGCATTCGTTCAAAATATTTATATACCTGATCGACCATGTCCTGTGCCGGTAAATGGGAATAGCTCTTGATCACTTCAAGCAATTCCTCTGTTTCGATAAAACGGTCTCCTTCTCTGCATTCAGTTACGCCATCTGTCAACAGAATGACCATATCACCCGGTTCAATTTTACGCTCATACCGTTGATACGTCGTATTCCCGGTAACACCGAGCACAAGCCCTTTGGTTTCCATTTCCTCAAATCGATCTTCTTTTTTATGATAGATGAAACCAGGTTCGTGGCCAGCAGAGGCATAACGGAGCAGGTTTTTATCAGGGAGGTATTGTGCGTAAATCATGGTGATAAACATGCTTGGATCAACGTTTCGTTCCACAACCCGGTTGAGGCTTTCCAAAATTGACTCCGGTTGCATCATTTCTTCCTTGAAACTATCCATGGAATATTTAATCATGGACATGCACAAAGCCGCTGGTATCCCTTTACCAACGACATCTGCCAGGGCAACTCCCAGTGTACCATCCTCGCCTTTGATAAAATGATGATAGTCGCCATTCATCTGGTGGGCGGGAATACTGACCACGCCGATATCCAATCCCTCAATGGCAGGTTTACTTGTCCCCAAAAGGGTTCTTTGCATTCCGGCAGCAACCTCAATTTCTGATTTCAATTCCAGTTGTTTTTCCCTTAATGTCTGGAATTCCTGAAGGGCAAGGCCATAGGAAATCATTGTTTCCAAAAGAAATTTCATGGACATCTTCAGTTCCTTGGATAAGTCCGGGAACAATTCTGCCAAAGCCTGAATATGCAGATTGACAATGTCTTCGGGAAGTATATTATTTTTAATAAAAGATTTACTGATTTGCTCAGCTCCGTACAACGATTGTTCGTCTTGTGTTTCAATATACCGTTTGAGGAGATCTTTGTAATGCTCAATATCCGTTTCGATGGTTTTCATCTCAATATACCCCCGTTTCTATTTGGCGCTCAATCATTACCCTGCTAGCCAGGGATGACCTGCTGTAAAGTCATCCCTGGATTTTCAACGCACCCATTTAATTGCTTTTACCTCTGTGCCTTTATCTTTTTCTGATTTAATGTCGAACACATCCATCAGGCGATTGACACCCGGTAAACCCGCACCGAGTCCACCCGAGGTTGAAAAGCCATCCTCCATTACCTGACTCAAATCGTCAATTCCGGGACCGGTATCTACAGCTGTCATGCAAATCCCTTTACGATTCATTTCTTCGACTACTTCAAAATAAATTTGACCGGAGCCAGCATATAGGTATATATTACGTGCAAGCTCGGATATCGCAGTAGCAATGCGGGCCTGATCCACAGTGCCAAAGCCTGTTTCTTTTGCTATATCACGGCCGACTTGACGCGCTCCGACAATATCCCATTCTTTTTTTATATTCACACAGGTTTGGAGACTCATCCTAATCCCCCAATTCCTGATGTAATTTAATCAATCCCTGTTCTAAATTTAATGCAGTGGAAACACTTTTCATTTCAATTCCGAGGTCGATAAGTGTTACAGCAACAGCAGGCTGAATACCTGTCAAAACTACTTTTGCCCCCATCAAATCTGACATAGTCACCACATCGCCCAACACTTTGGCAATAAACGAATCAATCATTTCTACTGATGTCAAATCAATAACTACGCCGGTTGCACCACTCTTGTGAATCTGATTCAGTAAATCTTCCTGAAATTGTATAGCGATATGATCGTCAATTTCTGTTTGGATCGACACCAGCAAATAGTGATGTAATTTTAAAATTGGGATTCGCAACAAGTATCACTCCCTGTCCAACGTTTTAAGCAGTTTCTCAATCTCTGATTCACTTGTATCCAGGTCTTCAATTTTTCGATTGGTCATTTCCAAAGCCTTGGCAAAGCCTTTTTTCAATGAGCTTTTAGTTGGGAATTTCCCCAGATCAATACCCAGATTTACAATTGTTTGGGCTATCTCGGGACGGATTCCTACCAAAATGCAGGTTGCACCCACCAGCCGGACTGCTTCTGCTGCTTGAATAATATGATGTGCCACCATGGTATCGACAACCGGAACACCTGTAATGTCCATTAAAACCACTTCTGAATTATGTTTAATCACACCATCAAGCAAATTTTCCATGATCAATTTGGCCCGCTCTGTGTCGATGGTACCTATCAATGGCATAATCGTGATATTGTCCATAACCGGGATCAATGGTGCTGACAATTCCTGTAAAGCGATCCGCTGTAAAGAGACGATATGTTCCCAGCTGCCGGAATACTCATTAACCAGTTGTCGAATGATTGGTTCAACCCATTGATCCACACTTTGCAGAACATTGGAGATATACGTAGAATCAACCTGGTCAGATTGGCTGAGAATATAATCAATGGTTACGCGACGGAATGTTTGCAGACCGTCCGTGATATAACTTAATGGCCAGCCCAAATTGATCAGTTTTTCCGAAAAAGTCTCAAGCGTTTCTGTGGAACCCTGACTTTTAATGCTGGAAAAAATCACATTGACAAACTCTCGGTTCGTATTTTCAAACAAATCATCGGAAATTGCCGAAGTATAATTGCCGTCTTTCTTGGAATCAACTTCATCCATCCATAATTGAACGATGGAATCACTATGTTCCAATACTAACTTTTTAAATTTGTCATCCACTTTTACATACCCCCTGTATCATTTCTAATTCCGGGCCAGCCGCCAAAATTCCACATACATGATCATCTTCCGTCAAAATATTATCTGTTTGTATTGTATCATACAACATTCTTCCAAGGCATAACAAAACCCTTGTTAAACTGTTTAACAAGGGTTTTGTTATGATCCATACATATCCTTCAGCCCTAGGCTTATTTCCAATGCATGGTTGATCTTTTCCATCATTTCTTTATCCAGCTTTGTTATTTTGTCAGTTAATCGCTGCTTATCAAGTGTTCTGATTTGTTCAAGCAGGATAACAGAATTCCGATCAAATCCATAGCGTTTTGCGTTTATCTCGACATGAGTCGGAAGTTTTGCTTTTTGAATTTGTGCGGTAATTGCTGCAATGATAACGGTTGGGCTAAACCTGTTACCAATATCATTTTGCAAGATCAATACCGGGCGGATGCCCCCCTGTTCTGATCCGACAACAGGAGATAGATCGGCGAAATAAACTTCGCCTCTTTGCACAATCAAAACTTACACCCCGATGACAGAGCGCTCTACGGTGTTCTTTTCTGCTTCCTCTTCGGCCTGAAATGCTTCTGAAGCGATTGTTAGATTAATTCTAGCCATTTCCGTGTAGCCTTTGATCATGGAATCACGGAATTGTTGGATGTGCTCCTCTTTCTTGGATTCTAAATAATTTCTGGTTGCTTCACATATGAAATCGCTCAAATCGCTATTTTCATACTTCATTAATCCATCCACCTCATTTAACAGGTTTTTTGGTATCCGTACTAAGACTTCTTGCAAGCTCTCTGACAAGATTTACACCTCCGCCAACTGTTGAACGAACGAATATACATTTTTCCATTTAATAATATCATTGTCTCCCCTGGTTTGCAAAGGCTACCTGAGAACTTTTTTCTAACAAAAGCATTTTACAGGTTTCACGGTTATAGAGGATGTTCAAAAAGTCCGGTAAAAATGACACTTCGAATTTCGTCGTTGGCTTGCTTTTCCGC
>NZ_JBFNXI010000067.1:0-12028 GCF_040812445.1 Lentibacillus sp. L22
GATCTCTAGTTTAAGCAAACCATTTCTGGAAAGGTTCCATCTTATTTTACGAAAATAACCCAGGGCTAAGCTTCATTTATCTTTTTGGTTAGAAGTATGAATAATTCAGGATAATGTTTTCTCCCTAATACGGATTATTTTCTTTCACAACGTCTTTTCTTCTCTGATCATTACTGATACTAACGAAATTCATATCTGATATACAAGGGAGGAAACTTTTTGTAACAATGGGATGTTCATAATATTGATTGCACCTTTTCCCCACGGGATTTACAATGCTTTATATTTCTACTAATTATTTGTTAACAACAGTATCTACTCTCGAGAGCAAAGCATAATCGCCATCTTTTCTCATTCCATAAAACATTTTTTATATTTATAATACGCTTTAACATACCAATTTTTAAAGTGTTAAAGAGATATGGTAGGTAATCTAAAAATCAACACCTGTCAAGCATCACAACAACAGCGGTTTGCCATACAATATTTTAGAACGTAATACTAAAGGATTTGATTAACTATGCTGTTTTATACAGGGCTATTCTTCTTGGTTATGGCCGTCAGTTTGGATGGTTTTGGTGTTGGCATCGCTTATGGCATGCGCCGCATACGAATTCCGGTTACCGCTTTATTGATTATTATGCTTTGCTCAGGAATTATTGTACTGACTGCGATGACAATCGGGAGTGTATTAACGACTTTTATCTCGGAGAAAGCGGCCAAAATCATTGGCGGGGTAATATTGGTTTTGATCGGATTGTTTTGTTTGTGGAATGTAACCAGATCAAAACCAGATGGTCAAATAGAAGTCAAGAAATCACAGTTCTCCCAGTTTAAATCCGTGCTGAAAGAACCACAACAGGCGGATTTGGATCAATCTGGAATAATTTCCAACAAGGAGGCCTTTTTGCTTGGTTTTGCTCTGGCTCTTGATGCCTTTGGCGCTGGCTTAAGTGCGGCAATGGTGGGCTATTCTCCAATATTAACGGCAAGTTTGATAGCATTTATGAGTGGGCTATTGGTATTTTGCGGAACTCATGTCGGTATGTTCCTCTCCAACAACCGATGGATCAAAAAGTTAATACTGCTTCCACCTTTTTTGCTTATTTCACTCGGAATTTACAACATGTTGTGAGAAATCCACGGTTTAAAACATGTATGGTTCTACCTGAAACTTACCGCCGGACAAGGATCAAACCTTGGCCGGCATTACAAATTTTATAAAATGGAAATGATCCAGCCAATCACCACAATTGCACCAATAATTATTAAAATGGTTCGAATCATATTTCTATCCTTTCTTCGGTGTATACAAATATCCACCCTTTGAAAAAAAGCAAACCATGAAACGCCATACAAAATGATGAACATTATATGTTGTTGATCATCGACAGCAAGCTTTATCGTTTATCGATCTCGGAAAAAGTTTTCTGCCTTCTCCAAATAATACTCTTGCTTTGATGTGAGATCATACTCCTCCTCAATTGCATCAACCGGGCAAACTGCCTTGCAAGCTGCGCAATCGATACAAACATCCGGGTCAATATAAAACTGATCCGGTCCTTCCTCTATACAATCAACAGGACAAACGCTCACACATTCCGCTGATTTTTCGTTTATACAAGGTTCCAATATTACAAATGCCACTATTTTTCCCTCCCTACCTTGGAAAATAAGTTTCCATAGTCAATTTAATACTATGTGATCGGCTTTTTTCAAGTGTTTCGCTTTGTCCTATTGTAAATTTGCCTAAATAACTATGAATTCACTTGTAAAGTTGACATGTGATCGATATCGAGTCGTTTACCATTTTGGTTGAAATTCCGCTATTGGATCGATAGTTTACACATCAAAGTATAAATGCTGATGCAGCGAACATCCGGGATTGAAGTTTGCACCGCATTCGGGGCAGA
This sequence comes from Lentibacillus sp. L22, assembly GCF_040812445.1. Lineage (NCBI taxonomy): Bacteria > Bacillati > Bacillota > Bacilli > Caryophanales > Bacillaceae > Lentibacillus > Lentibacillus sp. L22. The sequence goes on from NZ_JBFNXI010000067.1 coordinate 1,914, forward strand.
TTGCACCACAATTTAAATAATCTTGAATGGAAAGTTTCGTACCACACGCACCGCACAGTATGGCTCGTTGATTAAATTCTGATTGTGGCCACACCTTTGTTTTCCCGCAACCTTTCTCCGCATGGCACTGATAGCAAGAAAAATACTCTCCGCAACAATAAAACTTAATGGCAATTCGATCATTTTCTCCATGATAGTGTTGACATCTCGTTTCCGAATCAATCGCTCCATGTACTTTACACACGTTCATCGCTCCTTTTTGTTTAATTATACCAGTCTTGGGGAAGATAACTCCAGGTGGGAAATTAAAAGAAGTGTTCAAAACAACCTCGGTTTTGTTGGTAATGCCAGAATAATTTTTCGTAACTCTTGACAATTGCAAGTAAATATGTGATGATTGTACATCTATGAAGTAACAATAAGTATTCTGGCATTCACGGAATGTTTTTGAAGATACTTATTCACACTGGCGCGACTACGGGGTCGCAAGGATGTCAGAGCAGGTAGGGCTGACATTGCTTAAGTTAGAAAACACCCAATGGACAAAACCCGCGGCATGAGTGAATTCTTGGTCAAACCTAAGATTTCTCACGACATTAATCAGGAATATAAAGCAGGACGTTGTTAAACTTTTGAACGTCCAGTAAAATCAAGAATTCCCACCCGAAACATTTCGGGCACTAAAAACGTAAATCTTATGTGTTACTTTAGCAATCAAAGGGGTACCTTAATCATGAGGTGCCCCTTTTCCAATACATGGATGATGTTCAAAAACTCCGGTAAAAAGGACACTTGATAGGGATCTTCACTAAAAGTCGGTCTTTTTTATCCTCCTTTTTGAACGCATATATATGAAAGTAGGGACTTACGATTATGAATACATTACCAATCGGCAAAGTTCAGCCGATGACTGTAGCACGAAAAATTGATACCGGTTATGTTTTAACAAAAGATAGAAATGAAGCACTTTTGCACCATAATGAAACAGAATATGAACTAGAACCCGAACATACAGTTGACGTCTTTTTATACCAGAATAAAAAGGGACAAACCATTGCTACTACCCGGTTGCCCTCCATTCAAATGGACGTCTATGATTGGGCGGAAGTGGTTGAAGTCATGCCCAGTTTAGGTGTGTTTGTCAATATCGGAATAGCCAAAGAGATACTCGTTTCAAAGGATGATTTGCCATTATTTGTAGACGTTTGGCCAGAGCCCGGTGACATGCTTTATGTTACCTTGGGAAAAGATCAAAAAGGCCGTTTACTGGCAATTCCGGCGACAGAGGCTATTTTATCCAAACAATGGGAATGGGCACCGGAAGAACTGCTGAACAAATCGATTAGTGGCAGAGTATATCGAACCAATAAAGAAGGGGCAGCGATCATTACAGAGGATGACTACCGTGGATTCATCCATCATACCGAACGAAAGCAAGAACCTCGGCTTGGCGAATGGGTGACAGGTCGCGTTATTGAAGTAAAAAATGACGGAACTTTAAACGTTTCGCTAAGACCACTTAAAGGGGAAAGTATGAGCGAAGATGCCGATCAAATTTTACAGCATTTACAGGAGCATAATGGTGTCATTCCGTTTAGCGACAAAAGCGATCCGGAAGATATTAGGGGAACCTTCCAAATTAGTAAAGCTGCATTTAAACGTGCTTTAGGTAAACTTATGAAAGAAGGAAAGGTTGAACAACGGGATGAGAATACATATTTGAAATAGAAACAGACAAGATCGCTTCACTGGATAGACCCTGATCCCCCTTGATTGGTTTTTCATCTCACTCGAGCGGAAGTTCCTTTCGTGAGCGACTATAGAGATTTTTCGAGCGAGTATGCGCTGCGCACTTCCCGAGCAGCTCACGGGCGTTTTCGAGCAGGTATGCAATATATGTTGACAAAAAGAGTACGTTTTCCGGAACGCACTCTTTTTTGCATCATTTACCATGGCTGAATTTTGCCTTTTTCATCCTTATAAACAATATGTTCTCGGGAAAATTTTCGTGGGGAATTAAGGCCAGCTGCTGCGGCAATCCGGAATAGCCCTCTTCGTAAGGTGATGACGTAATTTGCGGTCCGCCATTTCTTTTCATCAATGACAAGCGCCTTTTGCAGTTCCGGGTCTGTCGTGGCGACACCAACCGGGCAAACATTGGATTGACATTTCAAGGTTTGAATACATCCAACGGTAATCATAAAACCACGCGCTATATTAACCATATCTGCTCCCATTCCCAGAGCAATCGCTACCCGGTCTGGCGAAAATAATTTACCCGAGGCAATGATTTTCACCCGGTTGCGAACCCGATGTTTTTCCAATGCGTCATTTACAAGTGGAAGTGCAGCTTTAATTGGAAGTCCAACACTGTCAGCAAGTTCTTGATATGATGCCCCTGTACCGCCCTCTCCACCATCAACAGTAATAAAGTCAGGATTTTTTCCTAACTCTTTGATCTGTTTGGCTAATTCATCCGCTTCATCCGGGCTGCCGATTACGATTTTCATGCCAACAGGTTTCCCAGTATGTTCCCGAATCCGTTCGATAAACTCAAACAAAGAGGGAATATCACTGTATTCGGTAAACCGGTTTGGACTGTCCACAGATTTGTAAGGCTCGACACGACGGATCCGGGCAATCTCTTCAGTGACCTTTTCCCCGTCAATGTGCCCTCCGCGTGCTTTAGCACCTTGAGCAAGCTTTAATTCAAATGCTTTGATTTGTGGAATCTTGCTTTTTTCCAGTAACTCATTCCAGTCAAAGCTGCCATCCTTTTCCCTTACTCCAAACAAACCGGGTCCAATTTGCATTATAATATCGACGTCGCCCTTTAAGTGGTAATCGGATAGACCACCTTCTCCCGTATTCATCCAGGTACCCTTAGCAATCCCCAACCCTTCTGATAATGCTGTAATCGCCTTGGGACCAAGAGCGCCGTAACTCATTGCTGACATACCAATTTGACCTCTAACAACAAATGGATGACGGGTATTCTCCCCAATGACAATTGCGTCTTCTTCCGGAAGCAAGTATGCTAGTGATTCGTTATCCTCCAGTTTTTCTTTTCTTTCCGTAAATAGTGGATCTTTCAACAGCAAGTACCGTTGAGTAGTCACTTTTGTTTTCCGATCTATGTTTACTTCTTCTGTTAGTTTGGGAAACATCGAATTTCGCACAAAAAAACCGGCTGCATCAAAATCTCGCTGTGAACCAAAACCAACGACGTCCCGTTTATATTTAGCTGTTTTAACAATATGTTGATAATCCCGGCGTGAAAAAGGTTTTCCCTCGTTATCGTTATTAAAAAAATATTGACGTAGTTCCGGCCCAATCTTTTCAAAAAAGTATCGTGCCCGCCCAATAACAGGATAATTTCTTAACACCGGATGCTGCTTTTGGGTCCGGTCAACGAAGAACACATAGATCCAAATTATGCTCAACACCAATAACACGAGTACAACCGTAACAAACCCAATAATTGTCATGATATTGGCTATATTCATGCTAACTACCCGCCTTTACCATATACTTGTAGTACAATTAGGTTGCATCATTTTAGAGAATCAAATCCACACTTCTTCTTGAAAACTTGCCAGTATCAGCCATTTTATCAACTTATTCACCGAGCATCTCCTACACTACACGTCCAACCTGTCCATCCGCTAATCGTACCTTGATTCCATGAGGATGGTAAGCCGATTTTGTCAATATATCTTTAACGATACCATCGGTTGTCTTCCCGGTCCGCTGATCTTTTTTCAAAATAATAGAAACTGCTAATCCGGGATAAATGTTTTTACGATATCTCCCATCCATTGGCATGATTCTTCCTCCTACTTCTGAATTTCAAATAAATCATCCAGCTTTCCGCTCATAAAAGCATGGCAATCCTCTACAGCCATGTTGTAAAAAATAGGTGCAAGTTCATCCATGAAAAATTCCAGTAATAACATAGCAGCTAAATCGCCTATTTCTTCGTCACGCTCTTTGCTAAAATAGCCCTTTATTAAACCAGTTAGTTCCTCTTTTTGTTCCTTTGTCAATGTGAATTTCGATTTCATCGTAACGCGCACCCCTTTACAGATATTACTAACATTATATCAACCTTAACCAGAACTGCCTAATCTTTTTCCTGCGTTCCTCTTCTCCAAATTCAACGTTAAACCTTATGTAAACCCCCAATCCATGCCCAATCATTTGCAGAAGGTCATTTGAATCGTTGAAGTTATTAGCACCTGGCATAATAGCATCAAGAAAATGCCAAAAACTTTATAAAATCGACCGTAGATGACCTCTCTCGGTTGATGGGAAAGGAAATAATGGGAATCGGCCGGGAGATGACCTGTCTTGTTTGATAAAAAAGCAGAAGGTAATGATTTGCAAATGACGAATAGTTTAACATAAAAAATAACAGAGTGAGAATTTTTGTTCCCAATCTGTTATTCATATTGTCGAATTAGCTGAAACCTCAATAAGCTAACATATAACGAGTTTATTAAAGGCAATATGATATTTTCCGCCATTTTAGGATGTCAAAGATATGATGTGCTCCTCAAAAGGAATCTGTTAAAACCAATCAGGCAACTTTATTTTTAGAGATCCCACAATTCATTTTCTGAAGTGGAAATCGCTTTTGCCCCGGCAGCATAGGCGTTTTGCACTTCCTCACCCGTTCGAATCAGTCCGCCGGCAATGACCGGAGTACCAGTCCGCTCCGAAACCTCAGTAATTAAGTTTGGTACGATTCCTGGCATAATTTCAATATAGTGCGGCTGCACACGATTGATAATCTGGATGGTATTGTCCAGTGCATGGGAATCGACAGCGAACATTCGCTGAACTGCTAACAAATGATGTTGCTTTGCCAGGGAAATGACATTACCCCGAGTCGAGATAATGCCATCTGGTTTGATTTCCCGAAAAACAAACTCAATTCCGTAGTCATCGGTTTTTAATCCTTGAATAAGGTCAGCGTGAATCAATACCTTTTTCTTACTTCGCTTGGCATATCTAACAAGGTTTTTAATTTGTGAAAGTCTTGATTCCAAAAATATAATCCATTCGTGATCACTGGATAACAATTTCTCAAAATCCTTCATTTCTCTGACTGCTGGCAAGATTCCATTTAGTTCAACGATATTTGATCACCTCAAAGCGTAGTTCTTCATTACAGTTTAAAAGCAGTAAAAATGGCCTTAAAAATGGCGTTTCAGATTGTCGATAATCGCATCAACAGATTTTCCCTGTCCTGCTTCAACAGCAGCGACATAGGATCCTTCGACTAATGGTGCTTCAGCGAGTTTAATATTTTCCCTGTCAGTCATCTCTATGGCCATTTCCGCATTCATTTTGGCACTGCCAAGATCATACATGAGGATGACTCCATTCCCATCATCCGCCTGTTCAATGGCTTGCAGTATTTTATCGATGCTTGTACCTATCTCATTTTCGTCGGTTCCCCCAGCTGGCTGAATCGGAACCTCCTTGATCACTTGTCGAATAATTTCTTTCATACCTTCTGCAATCTTTTGGCTATGCGAGATTAACACCAGTCCTGTGTAAGCCATGGGGTCACGCTCCTTCATCAATTGTAAGGCTTAATGCTTCAAATAGATAGTAGGAAGAAACAGCTCCTGGATCAAGATGCCCAATCGATCGCTCCTTGAAATATGCAGCCCGACCTTTGGTTGCCATCGTTTCCTTCGTATGCTCCATTGCTGTTTTAGCTGTTTGAAGAATCGTGTCACCTGCAAACGTTGTGTTGTCCTGTAGTGTTTCGGAAACAGCAGCCCATACATCAACAAGCGTTTTTTCACCTATTTCCGCCTTGCCACGCTGTTTCAATCCATTTACTGCTTCATCGATTCCTTTTATGAATGTTTGATAATCGACATTCTTTCCTTTAAAAGCCATGGACAATTTTAAAAAAGCAGTTCCATATAACGGCCCGGAAGCACCACCAACTTTGGACATTAAAGTCATTGCTGTATCCTTCATAACATCAGCTACTGTATCGTAATCATTTGCATCAAGTTTGCTTATCACTTCCTTGAAACCACGGGCCATATTAATGCCGTGATCTCCGTCGCCGATTGCCTGATCCAGTTCGGTTAATTGTTCCTTATTGGCCTGAATTCGTTCATTGGCAAGCTTTAGCCATGTATGTGCATGTTCTACCTGAAAAACATCCATTTCTTTTCCTCCTTCAGTTACGAAATGCTGGTGCTTCAGATGGGGCGTCCAATAATGCTTTCAGCTGATTATCCAGTTTTAACAATGATACGGAACATCCCGCCATTTCCAATGAGGTCATAAATTCTCCCACAAATGTGCGATAGACCGTTATGCCTTTTTCTTGTAATATTTCCTGGACTCTCCCATTCACAATATATAATTCCATCTCCGGAGTAGAACCTAAACCATTGATCATCACTGCCACATCACTATCAGTAAAATCCATATCTGCTAAAATTTTTTCAACCAATTCGGTTGCGATCTCGTTAGCATTTGCCAATTTTTTTCGTTCTATTCCTGGTTCACCATGAATGCCAATCCCGATTTCCATCTCATCTTCGGCCAGCGTAAAGCTTGGGTTCCCTGCTGCTGGAACGGTACAAGGTGCAATTGCCATTCCGATCGAGCGAACGTAGTCAATCGTTTTTTCCGCGGCAGCCTTCACCTCAGCCAGCGACTTACCCTGTTCGGCAATCGCGCCAGCAATTTTATGGACAAAAATAGTTCCTGCGATTCCGCGTCGACCCGTTGTGAACGAACTGTCTTCAACTGCAACATCATCATTGACCACAACTTTATCAACCTGAATTCCCTCAGCTTCAGCCATCTCTTGGGCCATTTCAAAATTCATTACATCACCTGTGTAATTTTTAATAATCAACAGAACTCCGGCTCCGCTATCAACTGCCTTAATGGCTTCGAATACCTGATCAGGCGTTGGTGACGTGAATACTTCCCCAAACACGGCAGCGTCCAGCATACCCTTGCCGACATATCCAGCATGTGCAGGTTCATGTCCACTTCCTCCACCACTGACAAGACCAACTTTTCCCGTGATAGGTGCTTCTTTACGTGTCACGACTGTTGTTTCAGATAGTTGTTTCATGGTGTTTGCATGTGCCGAAACAAACCCCTTAAACATGTCAGTGACAACCTGTTCCGGATTATTTACGATTTTTTTCATCCCACTCATCACTCCCTATATGACTTGAAACCCACTTTCAGAATAACCTAAAAAAGCAGCTTTGCATAACTAAACGAGAGACCAACTGCTATAGTTGGTCTCGACATCATTATTTAAATTGTCGTGTTGCATGTACGGCCTTTTTCCAGCCTTGATAGTATTCATTACGTTTTTCCTCATCCATTTGATTCGTAAACGTTTTTTCATTTTGCCACTGCTTTGAAATCTCTTCTTTGTCTTTCCAATATCCAACCGCCAGTCCTGCCAAATAGGCGGCACCTAATGCGGTTGTCTCCTGAACAACCGGTCGTTCCACCGGTACACCTAACATATCACTCTGGAACTGCATGAGGAAATTATTTTTCACTGCACCGCCGTCCACACGCAGACCTTTTAAATCAGTTCCTGAATCAGCAATCATTGCATCCAGCACATCTTTAGTCTGATATGCCAATGATTCCAGTGTAGCCCGAATAAAATGGGATTTCGTCGTACCGCGAGTCAATCCGAAAACTGCCCCCCGTGCTTCACTATCCCAATAAGGGGTTCCCAATCCGACAAAAGCAGGTACCATATAAACGCCATCAGTCGAATCAACTTCTGTGGCAAACGCTTCACTTTGTGGTGCGTCTTCAATCAATTTTAAACCATCACGCAGCCACTGGATTGCAGAACCAGCAACGAAAATACTACCTTCCAATGCATATTCCACTTTTCCGTCAACACCCCATGCCAATGTAGTTAACAGTCCATTTTCTGATTTTACCCCTTTATCACCTGTGTTCATCAGCATGAAACAGCCTGTACCGTATGTGTTTTTGGCCATTCCCTCTTCAAAACAAGCCTGACCAAACAATGCTGCATGTTGATCTCCAGCAATTCCTGCGATTGGCACTTCATGACCGAAGAAATGATAGTCAACTGTGTGAGCATATATTTCAGATGATTGGCGAACTTCAGGCAACATACTCTTCGGAACGTTCAAAATATCCAAAAGTTCATCATCCCACTGCAAATCATAAATGTTAAACATCAGTGTTCTGGAGGCATTGGAATAATCAGTAATATGTGTTTTTCCACCGGATAATTTATAAACCAGCCAAGTATCCATCGTGCCAAATAATAATTCGCCATTATCCGCTTTTTCTCTTGCACCATCGATGTTATCAAGGATCCACTTTACTTTTGTTCCGGAAAAGTATGGATCTATCAGTAACCCTGTTTTATCGCGAATCACATCATTATAGCCAGCATCGCGTAATTCTTTGCATATACCCTCCGTTTGTCTTGACTGCCAGACAATCGCTTTATAAATTGGCTTACCGGTGTTTTTATCCCAAACAACTGCTGTTTCCCGCTGATTGGTAATCCCGATGCCAGCGATCTGACTTGGATCAACATCCGCCTTACGCAATACTTCAGCCATACACCCCAGTACAGAATTCCAAATCTCATTTGCATCGTGCTCAACCCAGCCAGGATGTTCAAAGAATTGTTCAAATTCATTCTGTGCTGTCTCCACAATTGCACCACTATGATCAAATAATATGGCTCGTGAACTTGTTGTTCCCTGATCCAACGCTAAAATATACTGTTCTTTACTCATCATAATTCCTCCTCGTTAATTTTTTATGTCTTCGCCTATTTTATTTTCGTTTCTTCCCTTATTCAGTTCATGTACCGCTGCTCCGATCAAAATGAACAATACAATGATACTTCCTATCCAAAATGATACCGAAAATTCCCCTGCAAACATAGCATTATAAAATAGTGCACCATAGACCCCGCCAATAATTGGTCCAACAACCGGGATCCAGGCATATCTCCAATCCGATCCACCTTTACCTGGTATCGGTAAAAAAGCATGGGCAATTCGTGGGCCAAGATCACGGGCCGGATTAATGGCATATCCGGTCGAACCACCCAGTGAAACACCAATTGCCAGGATCAACGCCCCAACAATCAGCGGGTTCAACCCTTCTGTAATTTCATTTGCACCAATAAACATTAAACCCAGCACTAAGACAAACGTGCCAATAACCTCACTTGCCAAATTGGAGAAAAAACTGCGAATAGCCGGACCAGTTGCAAACACACCCAATTTTGCGGCCTGATCTTTTGTTTCCTTCCAATGTGGTAAATAATTTAAAAAGACAATACAAGCACCGATGATTGCACCAATCATTTGTGCACTAATATACGTTAGAACCTTCGCCCATGGAAAATCGCCGGCTGCAGCGAATCCTAATGTCACCGCAGGGTTTAAGTGCGCTCCGGTAAAATTCCCAACAGCGTAAACCCCCATGGTAACACCGAGACCCCAGCCAACGGTCACAACAATCCAGTCAGCTCCTTCAGATTTGGAACTTTTTAACGTGACACCTCCAACGACACCTCCTCCTAAAATAATTAGGATCATCGTACCAATAAGCTCGGCTAAAAACTCGGACATATCTCCCACCCCTTTTTCAGTAAATTTCATTTTGCAACAAGAAATGAAATAAAAGAAAAAGACCCGCATTTCAATAGATATACCTTTCCCTACAAAAGATACCATTGAAATGCGGGTCTCCAAATCTCCGACACATCATTAACTTGTTAGGTTTAGTATACTCTTATACTGTAATCGCTGTCAATGAAAATTTTTTTATTCCGAAACTCCGCATTTCGTAATATAAGCCCCTTGATGAATTTAATTGTTATAAAAATTTATGTCCATTCCGTACTGTTCATTCCTACAAATAACATATTAACATCTTAAGTGCATGATGGGCTGGCATCGTCCGAGTCTAAATATATTTCCTTATATACATTCTTATTCCCTAATATCTACACATTAATCCTCAAAGAAAAACATACTAAGATTAGTGGGTAAGGTCATCGACGGGTGACTTTACCCACTATTTCTTTTTTT
>NZ_JBFNXI010000068.1:0-10873 GCF_040812445.1 Lentibacillus sp. L22
GAAAAGCAAGCCAACGACGAAATTCGAAGCGTCATTTTTACCGGACTTTTTGAACATCCTCTTGATGGAACAAAATGAAACCTTGTTCAAATGTGATTCGTAACATAATTACCGCGAGGCAAGCGGAGGGCTATTCATGGAATGGATGATAACGGAAAAAATAAAACAGGTGAAAAAAGGAGATCAGGCAGCCTTCGAGGATATTGTCAACTTTTTTCAGAATAAAATCTACCAGCATTGTTACCGTATGCTTGGCAATGTGCATGAGGCTGAAGATATCGCACAGGAAGCCTTCATTCGTGCTTATATTAACATTGATTCATATGATGAGAAGCGGAAATTCTCCACCTGGCTTTACCGGATTGCAACGAATTTAACGATTGATCGCTTACGAAAGCGAAAACCGGATTATTATCTTGATGCAGAAATAAAAGGCAGCAAAGGACTTACCATGTATTCGCACGTTCAGGCTGACAATCGGTTACCGGACGAGGAAGTGGAAGGTTTGGAACTCCAATGTTGTATCCATAAAGAAATTTATGCGTTACCACCCAAATACAGGGCAATCATTATTTTGAGGTATTTAGAAGAGTTTTCATTAAAAGAAATTAGTGAGGTCCTTGATATCCCATTGGGAACCGTTAAAACCCGGATTCATCGAGGGAGAGAAACGTTGCGTAAAAAGCTGCGCTACGTGTAAAAGGAGTGTGGACAGTTTGGGCGATCATGAGGCGATCAAGCTGATGCATAAATATTTTGACGGCGATTTAAGAAAGATAGAAGAGGAAAGTTTGCTGCGGCACCTGGAAAGCTGTCAAAGCTGCCAAGAGCACTTTCATGAGTTGAAACGAATGATCACCTGGGTCCAGAGCAGCAAAAAAATAGAAGCTCCATATGATTTTACTAAAAAGGTCATGGAAAAGTTGCCAAAAGAAAGGAAACGTATCAGTTATAAACGCTGGCTGAAGGCTCACCCAATCATTACTGCTGCGGCAATATTTATTGTATTATTGTTTGGCGGGATCCTATCATCCTGGAATCAAGATAACCAGCTGGTTGTTTCCAAACAGGATAATGTGATTGTCGATGGTGATATGGTTATTGTTCCGGAGGGAGTAACCGTTGCAGGCGATCTGATTGTTAAAAACGGCGATTTGCGAATTGACGGCACTGTCGATGGTGATGTCACCCTCATCAATGGTAAGCTAATTGATCAGACAATTGATGATGATGACCTTATGGCAACGGTTGGGGGAGTCAACGGTGAATTTAACCAAGTTGATCGAGTGTTCGATTGGATCTGGTTCAAATTGAAGCATATGTTTGATGCTGTCTTTTTGTTTTGAGGTGTTGTGTACTATTACAAAACGGGTGCATACACTTTAAGTTTCATTATACATATAAATTTATGATATAATGTATAATGTTAGTATGGACTAGGGTGAATGAAATTTTATGGGTAAAGGGAAGTGTAAACATGCTTGATGGGGGATTTGACTTTTTTAATCTGCTTCGAATCGGTGTCGATATTGCTCTCGTCTGGTATGTATTATATAAATTAATCATGTTAATCCGTGGTACGAAGGCTATTCAGTTACTAAAGGGAATTGCCGTCGTTCTGGTGGTTTGGCTGCTAAGTATTGTATTCGATCTCCAAACTGTTCAGTGGCTGACAAATTATTCGATAACATGGGGTTTCCTTGTCATTGTTATCTTGTTTCAGCCAGAGCTTAGAAGGGCATTGGAACAACTTGGTCGTGGCAACTTCTTTTCCAGTGGGGTAAAATCGGAGGAAGAGCGAATCGAACAGACAATTGAAGCACTTGTTCAATCTGCCAATTACATGGGTAAGCGACGGATTGGTGCACTTGTTTCGATTGCTCGCGAAACTGGCATGGGCGATTACACCGAAACAGGGATTCAGATTAACGGAAAACTGACCCACCAATTATTAACCAATATTTTTACCCCCAATACACCACTGCATGATGGTGCGGTGATTATCAATGGCGAAGAAATCGTTGCGGCAGCTTGTTATTTACCTTTATCCGAAAGTCCGTTTATTTCCAAAGAACTGGGGACGAGGCATCGGGCTGCAATGGGGATCAGTGAGGTAACTGATGCAATAACCATTGTTGTATCCGAGGAAACGGGCGGTATTTCCTGTACAAGGAATGGCGAATTACATAGGGATTTGGACCAGGACGCATTACGAAATTTCTTACGGGAAAATTTATTATTAACATTGAAATCCCCTGAATCAAAGTCGTGGATCAGGAGGGGGAAACGAAATGGATAATTGGTTTAGGAGTAAATGGTTTGTCCGGGCAGTTTCATTGGCTTTTGCGATTTTGTTATTCACGTTCGTTAATGTTGAAATAAGTGATAAAAACGCGGAAAAACAATTTTTTGGTACGTCAAAGGACTCAGAAGTAGTTGACAATGTTCCGGTTGATATCAAAATCGATAAAAACCAAGTCGTCAGTGGAGTTCCCAAAGATGTGCAGGTACAACTGGAAGGGCCAAAAAGTATGGTTGCACCAGCAGCTAAACAACGAAATTTTGACGTGTTTGTCGATTTACGAGGATTGGATGAAGGAGAACATAAGGTTGAAATCCAATATGCCAACGTAGCTGATGATGTGAAGGCATATATCGAACCGAAAACAGTTGATGTAGTGATTGAAGAACGCTCCTCGAAGGAATTTAATGTAAATGTTGACTTTATTAACGAAGATCAGCTTCCTGACGGGTATGAAATCGGGGACTTTGAGGTGAATCCGCAAACTGTAACAATCCGTAGTTCCAAGAGTGTTGTCGATCAGATTGCTGTTGTGAAAGTGTTTGTCGATGTTGCAGGATTAACGGATCCAATTAAGAGTCGGGAAGTACCCGTTAATGTGTATGACAGTCAGGGCAATGAGTTGAACGTAGCGATTAAGCCGGAAAACGTGGAAATATCCGCTGACATCAATCATCCCAATAAAAAGGTACCAGTCAGTGTGGAGACCACCGGAAAACTACCTGATGGTTATAGCATTGATTCAGTAACACCAAAAGTTAACGAGGTTACTCTCTATGGTCCGAGCAGCAGTTTAGAGAATATTAATACGATCACTACCGAAAAGATTGATTTGTCAAAAATAACCAAATCAGGCACCGTTGATGTTGATCTGGATTTACCAGACGGCGTGAAGGCTCCCGACCATGATTCGATAAAAGTAGATGTGGAAATTGAAGAAACAAATGAAGAAACAAATGAAGACATAAATGAAGAAGCAAGTGGACAAGCAAGTGAACAAGCAAGTGAAGAAGATAATGAGGAAGAAAACGAAGAAGCAAATGCACAAGAAAATGAACAGTCAAAAACAATTGGGAATGTCCCCATTGAGGTGAAAAACCTTGGTGAGGATAAGCAGGTCTCGTTTGTAAATCCGGAAAATCCAAATGTGAATGTAGAGGTTGCCGGCAAAGAAGAAGATATGGACAAACTTACTGCGGATGATTTCCAACTATCTATAGATGCGGATGGCTTGGATGAAGGTGAACATAAAGTACCGGTAACAATTGAAGGACCGAAAGACGCAGACACCAAAACGGAAGTTGAGGAAGCAACTATTGACATTACCGCTCCTTAAGGTTCAAAATTGTGCAAGTATAATCGCATATTTCGATTGGATTACGTATAAATGGAACAAGAGAATGCATGATAGCTACAAGGGATAAATACGGATTTCGCTCTCACTTTGCAAAAGTTGGTTGAAATGGAGAAAAGGAGAGGTACAGCATGGGAAAACATTTTGGAACAGATGGTGTTAGGGGAGTGGCAAATCTTGGTCTAACACCTGAATTAGCTTTTAAAGTTGGACGCTTTGGCGGTTATGTCCTAACAAAGGAAACCGAAAAACCAAGAGTGGTTATCGGACGGGATACACGAGTTTCCGGGCATATGCTGGAAGGTGCATTAGTTGCAGGGTTACTGTCGATAGGTGCCGAGGTTATGCGATTGGGTGTTATCTCAACACCAGGGGTTGCCTATTTAGCAAAAGCCACCAGTGCCCAGGCAGGTATTATGATTTCCGCTTCACACAACCCAGTGGAGGATAATGGAATAAAGTTTTTTGGCCCGGACGGTTTTAAATTATCGGATGAACAAGAAGACGAAATTGAGCGATTAATGGAAGGAGAAGATAACCTGCCACGTCCAGTGGGTGCCGATTTGGGTGTTGTCAATGATTATTTCGAGGGTGGACAGAAGTATCTTTCTTTCCTTAAGGAATCAATTGATAATGACTTTGAGGGGTTCCGAATCGCGCTTGATTGTGCGAACGGTGCGACCTCAAGCCTGGCTACCCATTTGTTCGCGGATTTAGAAGCGGATACGTTTACAATTGGTTCTTCTCCGGACGGACTGAATATCAATGAAGGTGTCGGCTCTACACATCCAGAGAAATTGCAGAAATTTGTAATAGAGAAAGATGCTGATGTCGGACTGGCATTTGATGGTGATGGTGACCGGCTGATCGCTGTTGATGAATTGGGCAATATCGTTGACGGAGATAAGATTATGTACATTTGTGGAAAATACATGAATGACAAAGGCTATTTGCGACATAATACTGTGGTTTCAACGGTTATGAGTAATTTAGGTTTTTATAAAGCTTTGGAAGAACATGGTATGCGCAGTGATAAAACAGCTGTCGGAGATCGTTATGTTATGGCGGAAATGCGCAAAGGCGGGTATAATCTTGGCGGTGAACAATCCGGCCATGTGATCTTCCTTGATTACAGCACAACCGGTGATGGGATGTTATCTGCATTACAGTTGGTGAATGTGATGAAAGAAACTGGCAAGAAACTGTCAGAGTTGGCAAGTCAGATGGAAGTCTATCCACAAGTGTTAAAAAATGTAAGGGTAACGGATAAGAAGAACGCTTTGACGAATCCAAAGATCAAGGAAGCCATTGACGAAGTGGAACGGGAGATGAATGGCGAGGGTCGGGTTCTGGTTCGCCCATCAGGTACCGAACCCCTTGTACGCGTCATGGTGGAAGCGGCAACCAAGGACGAATGTGAACACTACGCTGATCGGGTTGTAAAGGTCATTGATGACTTATTAGGAATAAAATAAACTACTTTACAAAGCTGCTCCAATAATGGGGTGGCTTTTTTGTTGCTTAGGAAATTGTAAATATTAAATGCTGTGGATAACTTTGTAATCGGATGAGCCCCGTCCGGCTCCAGCGCCCAGCGGCTAGTGTGCTTCCTTCACCTTCGTACGATAAGTCAACATCGACTCCCTCTGGTCGTCGTGTTTCCTTTATCTCCTACGGTTCAGTCCAGCACATACGCCGCTAACCGGGCGCTTACGCCTTTGTGCTTTTCAGAACATCTCTATAAGCTGAGGGCATCGAATTGGTGTCAATAGAATATAAATATCGACATTTCCCGGGAAATAAAATCGAATGTTGGCGAATGTCCAAATGTCCATAAGCCAATGTTCGTATAAAACGGCTGATACTTGTTCCACACGATATTCCGGAATATCCGCATACAGGCAATATGCTATTTAAACATGTTGTAGATACGGACATATAATATTAGCAGTTACCACAAAAAAGTATTGACCAATTTATTCTTTGTCAGTTACAATAAATGGTGCGCGCATTTTAATGTTTGTATGCGCCTTTGTGGTAACTGTAGTCAAACAAGGAAAGGAGCATCGTCTTTAGTTTAGCAAGTAAAGCGCCAGAACTATTTTCGTTCGATTGGAAAATAGTTGACGAGGTGGAGGTTAATCGATTTTTCGGCGGATTCCTCCCGATTGCACATCTCAATCGTTATGCTTTTATCTGAAAACAATGAGGCGACTTGTTGTACAAAGGAAAAGGTGAGATGGAAAATAAACAATCACGAGAAAGGGGCAACAATACGCCCCAAGGCAGAGGTTAGATGTAGCAGGTCTGATGTCAATGAAATTCGGTCGGTAGTACGCCAATTCTATGATGATCCGGCTTTTGCGCATATAAAATCTGCTATAATGAGTCGTTTGTTGCCCCTTGATACTAGGAGGAAACAACGATATGTGTGGAATTGTCGGATATATAGGTCGAAATGATGCAAAAGAAGTTTTATTAAACGGATTGGAAAAGTTGGAATACCGTGGTTATGATTCAGCGGGTATTGCGGTGCTTAATGATGACGGAATCAACATGTTTAAAGGAAAGGGACGGATTGCAGCACTCCACGAACGGGTTGACAGCACCGTGTACGCCACAATGGGAGTCGGTCATACACGTTGGGCGACCCATGGCATTCCAAGTGAGGACAATGCACATCCACATCAAAGTGCAACTGGACGGTTTACACTCGTGCATAATGGTGTCATTGAAAACTATCAGGAGCTACAAAGTCTTTATCTTCAGGATGTAACACTTGTAAGTGAAACAGATACAGAAGTCATTGTACAACTGGTTGAAAAACTGCTGGAGAAATATGAAGACACTGCTGAGGCATTTCGCCAGGCCGTAAGTTTATTAAAAGGATCTTATGCGATTGCATTGATCGATAGACAGGATCAAAATACGCTGTATGTTGCCAAAAATAAAAGCCCATTACTGGTTGGATTGGGCGATGGTTTCAATGTTGTTGCAAGTGACGCGATGGCTACCTTAAAACTTACCAATCAATATTTGGAAATCCATGATGAAGAGATTGTCCTGGTAAGCCGCAACTTTGTGGAGATACAAAAACTGAATGGTAAAGCCGTTGTACGAAAGCCATATACAGCGCAAATTGATGCAAGTGATATGGAAAAGGGTACGTATCGACATTTTATGCTAAAAGAAATCGATGAACAGCCGTTTGTCATGCGTAAAATTATCAAGGAATACCAAACAGAAAATAATGAACTAAAGCTTGATGCCGATATTCGCCAGGCGATGAAAGTATGTGACCGTATTTATATCATTGCAGCGGGCACGAGTTATCATGCCGGTTTGGTTGGCAAAGAGTTCCTAGAGAAATTGGCCAACATCCCCGTAGAGGTGCATATTGCCAGTGAATTTTCCTACAACATGCCACTGTTATCTGCAAAACCATTATTTATTTTCATTTCGCAAAGTGGTGAAACAGCGGATAGCCGTGCCGTATTAGTAAAGATCAAAGAAATGGGACACCCGGCACTAACGATTACCAATGTGCCAGGATCCACCCTTTCTCGTGAAGCAGATTATACACTAAATTTGTATGCCGGTCCGGAAATTGCGGTTGCATCAACAAAGGCATATACGGCCCAAATTGCTGTGTTTGCCATTCTTGCTGTCGATACAGCCAAAGTAAAAGGTATACAATTGGACTTTGACCCAATACAAGAACTTGCCATTGTCGCAAATGCCATGGAAGTATTAACAGATCAGAAAGAAACAATAGAAGAATTAGCACGCGGTTATTTTGCCACTTCCCGTAATGCATTTTTCATCGGACGCAGCAGAGACTATCATGTTTGCCTGGAAGGTGCATTGAAATTAAAGGAAATCTCCTACATCCAAGCAGAAGGTTTTGCCGGGGGAGAATTAAAACATGGAACGATTGCCTTAATTGAAGAAGGAACTCCGGTTATTGCTTTAGCGACACAGGCAAATGTAAATTATTCGATTCGTGGCAACGTTCAGGAAGTTGTCGCCCGTGGTGCCAACGCGATGGTCATCAGCATGCGCGGTCTGGAACAGGATAGGGATGCGTTTGTTTTGCCGCATGTGCATGAACTATTAACGCCGTTGGTATCGGTTGTGCCGTTACAACTGTTGGCCTATTATGCTGCATTGCACCGTGGTTGTGATGTTGATAAACCAAGGAATTTGGCGAAGAGTGTGACGGTGGAGTAGGGTTCTTGGAGTTTTGTATGAAGATTGTGTAGAGTGACAATAAAGTCGTTTAATTACAAATAAAGTTGTTTAATTTACAATAAAGATGTTTAAAAAACACGCGTTATCGATTATAATTAATGTAATCGAACGTGTGTTTTTTATTGCATTAAAATATGAGGTGATAAATACGTGGCTAATGCTAAATACAGGATCAAAAGAAGAAAAAATGCTTTGAAGGAGCTAAATGAGCTAGTAGAAAGACACTCTAATCTATTAATTATTCATTACTCTTGCGAAAGTTTTTATAATATTAAAGATGGGAGAACTCCACGAATTACATCTATTGCAGTTAGGCATTTCAATACTGGACAAACTATTTCCTTTTCAATTCATAAAGTGGCAGAGAAACAAGGTAAATTAAATAGCATTGAAGATCACTATAATGAATTAGAAAAATCCATGTTAGATGAATTTTATCAATTTGTTTCAACTCATATCAACTTTAAATAGATTCATTGGAATATGAGAGATATTAATTTTGGATTTGAGGCAATTAATCATCGATATAGTGTTCTTGGAGGAACGCCTTCTATTATTCATGACAATAATAAGTATGACTTGGCTAGAAAAATGGTTGATATCTATGGAACCTACAGTAAAGAACATCCAAGATTTGAAAAATTAATTGAAAAAAATAACATAACCAAGAAAGATTTTCTCAGTGGTGCAACTGAGGCAGAAGCATTTGAAAATAAGGAGTTCGTAAAGCTTCACCAATCAACATTAAGAAAGGTGGATATACTGCATATTATTGTTGAAAGAATTATTGAAGATAACTTGGAAACCGATGCTACTTTAAGAGAAATCTATGGTTTACTCCACAAGGGTTGTATGAATTAATGAAGGAAAATTGGGGATATAATCTTTTGATATTCTTTTTAGGAGCTGTACTCTCAGGGATAGTTGGAGTATAATTACACTTTTATTTTTATAAAAGGAGATGTGATAAAATGCCTAAACGCCAAACTGGTTGGACTGAAAAGAAAATAGCTCGTTATTATGAAGAAGGTCGTGGCCAAGGAGAATTAGGGAATTACAAATCTTGGTTAACGATTCAAGATGTTCTGTCCAAAGGGCGTGCTCATCGAGACATCGGTTGGAAAACAAAGCGTGGGCATCATCTATTATCAGATAATGAATACAACTATTTTTGCTTACTCGATTGGTCTGATAATGTAATTGATATTCGAGAGCAGTTTCCCATCAATAGAGAAATCACCACAAAAATTGCTGAAGACTTGAACATTACACACCCCTTAGATCCTACAACACAGTCCCCTATCGTAATGACAACAGATTTTCTTATTACACTACGGTATGAATCAAAAGTAAATTATATTGCCAGAACTATTAAACCTGAAAAAGAGCTTAATAGCACAGGAGTTATTGAAAAATTTGAAATTGAACGTGTGTATTGGGAAGGTCAAGATGTTGATTGGGCTATTGTAACAGAAAAAAATCTTCCCAAAACAATAATTGAAAATATAAAATGGCTGCGATTTTCTTATATACTCGCCGACACTACAGGTAATAGCTTTATATCTATCCTTTTAGAAAAACTAAAAACAGGTAATGGAACAATTAGGGCGGAAGTTTTCGTATTTGTCGGATGGAAGAAGGCGAGTTTATGCGATAGTTAAAGTAAATAATGGGTTGAAGGATTCCTTTATACTTGAAGTAGCAGTACTGGACAATCGTTCCTTGTCTACACTAATTGTACCTTCACTAGGGTCTGTCCATAGAAATGAATTACATATTAAGGGATTATTAACTAAATTAGTCTTAAATTGTGGAAGTTGGAGTCGCTCTTTCTTGAATAACCAAGTCCATAACTAGATAAGACATTCTAATGAGACTACGATGAATTGGGTTCAAAGGATAAGAAATTGTATATATTAATATTGCTGACTTTTAGAAATGATGTTAATTGCCACGGTAACCGTTTAACCCATTTGGATATACATTGTCCAAAGGGTGATTTAATGGTAAAAATAACATAACGATATTCCATTAAACATGTGATTGTAGAATATCACAGTTAAACATATATAATAGAAATAAATTTCATATAGAGGTGAATTTATATGCCTAAAATTGACAATATGCTAGCAATTCTATGGATGCTTAGTTCAGGTGAAAAAGTTACTGCACAACAAATTTCGGAAAAGTTAGAGATTAATATAAGAACTGTGTATCGTTATATTGATACCCTTTCAACAAGTGGTGTGCCTATAATTTCAGACACAGGACATTACGGTGGATACACTTTATTGAATAGTTTTATTGAAGCCCCACTCTTTTTTGATTTAGACGAGCAAATTTCCCTGTTTCACGCTGCTGTTTTTGCAGAAGAAGCTGGATACTATGGAGGTGAAGCACTAAATAGGACTATTTCAAAGCTAAGCAAATATACAAATCAAGAGCAGGAAACAAAGATAAACCAACATTTAAGCAGCCTTGAAGTAATGAGTCAATTAAGTTTTTTCCCTATGGAACCTTTATTGAAGGAGTTGGAGCGGGCTGTAGCTGACGGATACTCTGTAAAAATTTCATACAATAAAAGTGATGAAGAGCAATCAAATTATAGATTGATTGATCCGTACAGAATTATTTACTGGAATCATAAGTGGTATGTGATTGGATTTTGTCATCTTAGGAATGATTTCCGTAGTTTTAGAGTAGATCGAATTGAAAGTCTAATGCTAACGGAAAATAAATTTAACCGACCAGAAAATTTTTCAGCACGTGACTTTTTTATGAAAAATCTCCTTCCAACTATAGAAGATAAGCAAGGGATTATTTCTTTAGTTATTAATGGAAATGCACGAGCTTTGGGTGATATTTGCCAACACTGGTTTTTAGGACATTATCTACAAGAACGGACTTGATGACGTAAAATAGTTTGTGTAAAATATTTGAGACGAAAAAAAGAGGTAGGGTATCCT